>NZ_JAMPNV010000020.1:0-145411 GCF_028479565.1 Providencia sp. PROV202
TTGCTCTTGCGCTAAACGAGCTGCTTCTGCTTCTTGGTATTCACGTTCCGCTTTTTCTTCTGCGGCTTTGATAACAGCTAACTCAGCTTGATGCTGGCGTTCAGCTTCTTCTTCGGCAGCTTTAATTGCAGCCTGCTCGATTTGATGTTGGCGTTCCGCGGCTTCTTCAGCTTGTCGTAAAGCCTGCGCTTCTAACGCTTCTCTAGCCGCTTTTTCTTCTGCTATACGCTTTTCTTCTGCCGCTTGGCGCTCTTGCTCTGCATTTTCTGCCGCAATGCGCATCGCCTCTAATTGCGCTTTATGCCGGCGTTCTGCTTCTTCCGCAGCAGCCGTAATCGCATCTTGTTCAGCTTGATATTGGCGCTCAGCCTCATCTTCCGCCGCTTTAATTGCATCAAGCTCTGCCTGATGTTGACGCTCAGCTTCTGCTGTGGCGGCATCCTGTTGCTCAGTATCATGAACAACATCATTTTTCAGTTCGACATCCGATTGCTGGGTTTCTTCTTCATTCTTACGACCAAATCCCAACCATGAGAAAAAGCCTTTTTTCTTATCTTTAGCCATCAGCCACTACACTCCTCGCGGTAAAAACATGGCGTTTAAAAATTAAATCGCAATAAAATTACATGCAGTCTATCATTTCATCGCGCAGCAACACATATCTGAAAGAAAAATCCTGACAATTTATTCTTATTTTTCTGTTAAAACCGTGAAACCGAAGCGCTACAATAGTCCCCAATAATTTATACATTCCTCAATGAACTAAGCAACTATACATATTATGGCAAAAAAACCACAAACAGCCTCCTTGGGGCAAATTCGTGTCATTGGTGGTAAGTGGCGTGGGCGAAAACTGCCTGTACGCGATAGTGAGGGCTTACGTCCCACCACTGATCGCATCAAAGAAACGCTCTTTAACTGGCTAATGCCAGTGATCCGTGATGCTCGCTGTCTTGATTGCTTCGCAGGTAGCGGCGCTTTAGGTTTTGAAGCCTTATCTCGCTTTGCCGAGCACGTCACGTTTATTGAACTTGATAAACAAAATGCCAAGCTTCTTAGTGAGAACAAAGTTCGCTTAGAAGCTGATAATGCGACCGTTATTAATAACAGCAGCCTCACCGTTCTTAGCCAAGCAGGAACGCCTTGTGATGTGGTGTTTATCGACCCACCTTTTCGTAAAGGGCTACTTGGAGAAACCATCACGCTGCTGGAAAAAAATCAGTGGTTAGCTGATGAAAGCTGGATTTATGTAGAGTCAGAAGCGGAGTTACCACTTACTGACATTCCCGCAAACTGGCAGTTACACCGTGAAAAAGTCGCTGGCCAAGTTGCGTATCGTCTGTTTATTCGTCAATCTGTTCATTCATCAAGTATGCAGGGAGAAAAAGATGCTGATTAATATCGGACGTCTGCTCATGATTTGTGTTTGGGGCTTTATGATCTTTAATATTGTGCATCCATTCCCTAAGCCATTGAAATATTTCATGGATGTCGCAATGGTATTTATGATTTTTATGCATGCATTGCAGACTATCTTCCTGAAAGCCAGCTTACCGAAAGATCAAAAGCTAACAGGGCTCCAGCAGACAAAAATTTTCTTTTTTGGCGTGTTTGAAATGCTCGCCATGCATAAGAAAACAAAAGCGGCTATTGAAGCCGCTAAAAAGAAATAATCGTTTATTCAGAGGGTTCGAAGCGAATAAATCGCGTACCTTGTAGGGTTAGCTTACCTTTAGCACCCAATTCAACACCTTGGTACTGCTCTTCGCTGACGATCACCTTAATCGTTTCTCCTGAAGCTTGAGTCTGAAAATAAAGTTCATAGCGAAAAGTTTCAGGGGATACCACATCGCGTTCCCGGGAACGCATATTTGGATAAGGGTAATCCTTTTTCTCTTTAACGAGCACTAACTGACTGACAGGCAATGAATTATCATTAATTTCATTCTGTTTCTTTTGGTCAAAAAAACGCTTAGTGGCTAACACGGCGATAATCGCGAGAACAATAATTAAGAGAATTGGCTTATTCATAATTTATATATTTAGCTTAGAATTATCATAAGTATATACCCTCTATCGCTCAAATTGCAGATAAACGCCATACAATTTATGCGAGACGCGGTATAGTTCATTTATATTTAATCGCTCTTGGTGATTTCTCTTTTCCAGAAACTCTTAAGGATATGTGTATGATTAGTTGGCCATTCCTCGCTGTTTTATTTTCTGGCTGGCTGTACGTTGATGCAGCCTATCGTGGCCCTGAGTGGCAACGTTGGTTATTCCGCCCTATCACTTTGCTTCTCCTATTATTCTGGGGATGGAGTTCTGACGACTTAAATGCGCAAACCTACCTAATTTTAGGCGGTTTACTGCTTTCCTTAGTTGCTGACCTCTCGAGAATGTTTTCTAGTGAGCACTTGCTTACTTCTTTAGGGCTGATGTTCTTAAGTTATCTGGTCTACACCATTAGCTTTGGAATGCAATTCAACTTTGGCCTGTATCTGCCTTGGCTCATCGTCCCTATTGCTATCGCAGCCGTCACCTTGGTACTGATTTGGGGAAAACTGGAAAGCCAACAGCCTGTTGTTTTCGCCTCTATTATTATGAGCATGATTATGATGTGGGTGGCTGGAGACCAATACTTTGGCTTAGGTCGAGAGTTTAATTTCTCGATTATGGTGGGCGCTTCTCTGCTATTTTTATCTCACTGTATCTGGTTAATTGCCCATTTCCGTTTCCCATTCAAAGCCTCTAAAGCCGTCGTGGCAGCATTCTACTTCCTCGGCCAGTTCTTTATTGTTCGCGCTATTTATTTATAATCCTCCGCCAATTGATAAAACGTGCTATTTGAGAATTTTATCAATTGGCTTCCCCTTTTTCGTTTGACTCTAGAGTCTACTCCAAAGTGTAGACTTAACCTTAATTAGAGAACATGGTTAAAAACGCATCTAGAAAAAGGGGGCGCTTATGCACTCACACTCTCATAAAGATACCCATGCACACAGCACGTCTTGCTGCTCAGGAAACACTTGCTCATCCGCAGCTGTAGAGAATAGCAAAGCGGTGAGCCATGACGCATCATCCCATGAACATCATCATGGCGATGACAAAAATCATGCTCATGATGATGACGATGAAAAATCCCATCAACATGGTAGCTGCTGTAGTTCAACATCCGCTGCAAATGACGATGTAGAGCCCACCCAAACCGCTAAACAGCGTTTTAGCTGGATTGTACGCGGGATGGACTGCCCAAGCTGCGCGGCTAAAATCGAAAACGCGATTTCCCAAATTCGCGAAGTCGCTCAAGCCAAAGTCCTCTTTGCCACTGAAAAACTCGTCGTGGACGCTGACAAAGACGTCACTGCCGTTGTTCGTTCAACGGTCGAAGCTGCGGGTTACGAGCTCCATGATGTAGGAAGCACGAGTGCAGCATCAGCACCGCCACCAAGCTTACTGAGTGAAGCAAAACCCGTCATTATTTTAGCGATCCTAATGGCAATCAGCTGGGGATTGGAGTTTGTTAACCCACAACTGGGTAACGTGGCGTTTATCCTAACCACGTTATTTGGGTTATACCCTATCGCACGTAAATCGTTACGTTTGATTCGTACCGGTACACCATTTGCAATTGAAACCTTGATGACCGTTGCCGCTGTAGGGGCGATTTTTATCCAAGCAACTGAAGAAGCCGCCATGGTTATCTTACTGTTTATGCTGGGTGAAATGCTTGAGTCCTACTCTGCGGGACGCGCTCGCCGAGGTGTTAGCGCACTCATGGCTTTAGTGCCTGAAGATGCCGTACTTATCAAGGATGGACAAAAAACGTCGGTTCCTGTCGCACAGTTACGCCCTGGGGACATCATTGAAATTGCACCTGGTGGTCGATTACCGACCGATGCGGTGCTGATTGCAGGGTTTGCGAGTTTTGATGAAAGCGCATTAACGGGTGAATCCGTTCCTGTAGAACGCAGTGCTGGGGAAAAAGTGGCTGCGGGCTGTTTGTCCGTCGACAAAGCGGTACAAATGGAAGTGGTATCAGAGCAAGGCCAAAATGCTATCGACCGTATCTTGCAACTGATTGAAGAAGCCGAAGAGCGTCGTGCGCCGATTGAGCGATTCATCGACCGTTTCAGCCGAATCTATACCCCAATTATCATGCTGATTTCAGCTTTGGTGATAGTGATCCCGCCAATGTTCTTCGGCGCAGCTTGGGACACTTGGATTTACCGTGGTTTGACTCTGTTGTTAATTGGTTGCCCTTGTGCGTTGGTTATCTCAACCCCTGCGGCAATTACCTCAGCACTGGCAACCGCCACTCGCCGTGGCGCTTTAATTAAAGGCGGTGCAGCATTAGAACAGTTGGGAACCGTCACTACGATTGCACTGGATAAAACGGGCACCCTGACAGAAGGTAAACCGCATGTCACCGATGTTGTTCCTGTTGAAGGACTGAGTGAAAGCGAGTTAATTCGTATCACTGCATCGGTTGAAGTTGGCTCTCACCATCCACTGGCTAAAGCTATCGTCAATAAAGCTGAAGAATTATCTATCACTGTTGAGGAAGCATTAGAGCGTAAAGCACTAGCGGGTAAAGGGGTCGAAGGTTCTTTTAACGGTAAGCAAGTATTAGTTAGCGCGCCATCAAGGGTTGAACCAGCATTAAGCAGCCAATGGCAAGCAAAAGTGGAAGCGTTAGAAGCACAAGGTAAAACGGTTGTCGTCACGTTAGAAGATGGCCAAGTTATCGGCTTAACCGCCCTGCAAGATACCTTACGTAGCGATGCATCTGATGCGATGGCCATGTTGAAATCACTGAATGTTAATGCCGTGATGCTAACAGGGGATAACCCGCGTGCCGCCAGCGCCATTGCAAATCAGTTGGGTATGGAATTCCGTGCTGGATTATTGCCAGAAGATAAAGTGACCGCCGTGATGGAGCTTAATCGCGATCACAACACCATGATGGTGGGTGACGGTATTAATGATGCCCCAGCTATGAAAGCGTCAAGTATTGGTGTCGCAATGGGTGGCGGTACTGACGTTGCTTTAGAAACTGCAGATGCCGCTTTAACCCATAACCGTTTGACTGGATTACCTGAAATCGTCGCATTATCCAGAGCCACACGGAAGATCATCCGCGAGAACATCACTATCGCCTTGGGCTTAAAAGCGGTTTTCTTGGTGACGAGTTTGTTAGGTATTACTGGATTATGGGTCGCCGTATTAGCGGATTCTGGTGCCACGGCATTAGTCACCGCCAACGCGGTTCGCTTACTGCGCGTTAAGCTACCCGAAGTCAAAAAATAGCCTTCTGTTAGTTTGATATATCAACGCCGTAAAAATCATCTTTACGGCGTTTTTTTATGCGTGAAAGATTTAAAATAATCAATTACAGCAAAGAGTTACACAAAACATTCACTAGCTGAATTTAGGACTAACTTTTCTCCCGCACACAAAAATATTGGGTAATATCTCGGTCATCGACAACATTTGCTGAGCGTGGATATGGCTAATAATGCAAGTTCAATACCTCATGATGCCGCCTTTAAAGGTTTTATGACAAAACAGGATAATGCCCGAGATTTCTTTGAGCTTCATTTACCTGAGCAAATTAAATGTTTGTGCGATTTAGATACGCTCACTCTCATTAATTCAGCCTTTATTGATTGCAAACTGAGAACACGGTTTTCCGATGTTCTCTATTCCGTACAAACAAAAACTGGTGATAGCTACATCTATCTATTAGTGGAACATCAATCCACACCAGACAAACTCATGAGCTGGCGCTTAATGCATTATGCTTTCCTCGCCATGAACCAACACTTACAACAAGGGCATAAAACTTTACCGCTCGTTGTCCCCATTTTGTTTTACCACGGAAAGACATCTCCCTATCCGTATATTGGTCCATGGACACAATGTTTACCGCACTCAGAGATAGCTCATGATCTGTATAGCAGCCCTTTCCCGTTGGTGGATATCACCGTGGTTGAAGATACCGAAATAGTTAGTCACCGCAAAATCGCCGTGATGGAACTCGCAATGAAGCACAAAAAACTACGAAATGACCACCAGAGGATCACTGAGCACTTCGTTCAAATATTAAACAACCACTATAATGACAAAGATGACGTGATCACTATCTTGAATTACTTATTTATCATCATGGATTCACCTTATTACACATCCATTGTCGAGACATTAATCGACCAAGCCGAAAATCATCGAGGAGCTATTATGAATATTGCACAGCGGTTAAAAAATGAAGGAATAGAGGAAGGAATAGAGAAAGGAGAAAAAAAGAATCAACTCAAAGTGGCATTGATGAGCTTACAACTTGGTTTAAGTATCGATGTTATCAGTAAACTCACTGGGTTATCAGCCAGTGAAATTCAAGCGCTCAATTAAATCGTTTACCAAAAAAAGCCTCATACAAAGCAAAGAGGCTATCCATCATACAGAAATTGGGTAATTACAAACCGTTGGTTTTTTTGCGCAATAAATAGCGATACGGTGCATTATCAGCCTCAACCGCCAATAACTCGTGCTCCATAAAACGGCAAAAACCGGGAATATCGCGGGTGGTGGCAGGGTCATCTGCAATAATTAACAAAGTATCACCGTCCGCCATGTTACGTACCGTTTTACGTACCAGCATCACAGGTTCAGGGCAGCGCAGCCCTAGCGTATCAAGGGTTTTCGTTGGATTAGAAAATAAGTCAGACATAACACCACATTCTCTTGGTTATCAATGCGCTTATTGTAAAGCCACGCGCAGTGGATGAACAGTTTTGATTTTGTTGCGCAACGAGAGTATGATGCGCACTTCCCAATTTAGGGATGTTATTCATGGGTTCCCTCACCCCATTGCGACTAAAAAGGTACAATATGTTTACGTTTACTCCGCAGCAAAAAGCCACTGCGTTAATTTGGCTATCGTTATTTCATATTTTAATTATTACATCCAGCAACTACTTGGTGCAGTTACCCATTAATATTTTTGGGTTTCATACTACGTGGGGTGCGTTTACCTTTCCCTTTATTTTCCTTGCTACGGACTTAACCGTTCGCATCTATGGTGCGCCATTAGCTCGTCGAATTATCACTGCGGTCATGCTACCAGCATTATTAATTTCGTATGTGATTTCTGCTCTGTTCTTCCAAGGAGAATGGCAAGGTTTTGCGGCTATCATGACATTTAACCTGTTTGTTGCGCGTATCGCGGCGGCAAGTTTTATGGCATATGTCCTCGGTCAAATCTTGGATGTCAGCGTGTTTAACCGCCTGCGCCAAAACAAACGTTGGTTTGTGGCTCCTGCCTGCGCCATGTTTTTTGGTAACTTGATTGATACCATCGCGTTCTTCTTTATCGCGTTTTATCAAAGCAGCGACCCGTTTATGGCAGCGAATTGGATGGAAATCGCTCTTGTTGATTACGTCTTCAAGTTATTAATTTGTATGCTGTTCTTCTTGCCAGCTTACGGTTTATTACTGAACTTTATTTTGAAGACTTTCTTCGCTACCGCCAGCAAGAAACAATTATCCCCGCAGCACTGAGATAAAAAAGGGAGATAAGCCATCACTTATCTCCCAAAGGGTTAACTTGATTAATACCTAACGACTTTTCACATTGCTCAACACAACCATTGATTATTCGAGTGCGCGAGCCAGCAGCGAAATTGGGTGTTCACATTTCTTACTGGTGGACATTTCAATTTGCCATTTACAGGTTTCACAGTCGGTGATCACCATATCCGCGCCACTCTCTTCAATTTGACGGAACAGCCCAGCTCCAATACCTTGGGAAACTTCGTAGTTCTCTTTTTTGAACCCGTAAGTTCCTGCAATACCACAACATTGTGAATCTAAAACAATCAGCTCTACACCCGGCACACGCTTAATCAGCTCAAGGGTGTAGGATGTCCAACCCATTTTTTCCATATGGCACGGCGTGTGATAAGCCACTTTTAATGGAGTGTGTTTCAGTTTCAGTTCGCGCCCTTCTTCCAGCAGACGATAAATATAACGGGTCGCTAATTCAATGTTATCGCGCATCTCAGAGGTATCGACGTCCAGTACGTGCGTATATTCATCACGAATGGTAAATGTACAAGTCGATGAGGTCGCCACGACGGGAATATGTTTCTCTAAAATAGTCTCTTGAAGCGACTCCAGATTCACATTCGCTTGGCGTTTCGCTTGCTTCATAAATCCGTTTGCGATCAGCGCCACACCACAACATTTTTCACGTTTTAACAGCTGAACACCAATATTCATCCCATTGAAAACTTTGATTAAATCTTTACCCAGTTGTGGATGGTTATAGTTCACATAGCAGCCGTGGAAGAATGCCACTTGCTCTTCAAACTTCGCCTGCTCTGCGGCTTGTTTACCGTACCAACGACGGAAAGTCCCGAAGGAATATTTCGGCAGCTCACGACGATGGTCAATTTTCAGGGCTTTATCCAGAATTTGGCGAACAGGTTTTAACCCCGTAATAGTGTTCACTACAGGGGCAAATGGGGTCGATAAGGAGCCCATGATATCTGTATGGCTTAAAATCGCATCACGCAGTTTCGGTTTCTGCTGGCTATAGGTATTACGAGCGCGGGCGATAATATCCCCAATCTTCACATCAGACGGGCACGCCACTTCACAGCGCTTACAGTTGGTGCAGAATTTCAATGCATCATCGTACATCATCGGATCTTTTAAGCGTAAACGCTCACCATCAGGACCCGCTTGTTTTGGTCCCGGATACAGTGGGTTCGCTTTTGCCACTGGGCAATAGGTGGTACAAACGGTGCATTTTATACAGCTTTCAAAGCTTGCATCTTGAATACTCATTGCGCCACCTCCGCCTGCATGGCTTTATCTTTAGCAAATTCATTCACGATTTCATTCGCGGCATATAAGCCCGTGACCAACGAAACCCCTGCACCACAGCCTTGAGTGAGTGGATCAAACCCACTTAAGACCGCACCTGCGATATACAGATTTTCAATCGTCTCACCGTGTTTTTTACCGCGTAAATGGCTGTCAGTTTGCACACCAAACGCCATGTATGGCTGAGATGCGAAGAACTCTTTATTTGTCCATTTGGCGCGGTCGCCGATTTCGCCTAAATCCAAATGCATCAAGGGTTCATACACTTGGTCAAATTTCGCTACCAAGCCGTTATTAAAGAAACTTCCTGTCGCCAACACAAAATGTTTAGCTTTCAATGAAATATTACCGTGGTTACGGGTTTGCACAGATTCAATACGTGATCCCACGAAATTGACGGAAGTGACTTTATCACCCGGCATCATGATCCCACCTTGACGGCGGAACTGGCGTAATAGCATTTCATGAAGGCGAATACCTAATAAAGAGGGTGGCAATGTTGGCAGTAAAAATAGCGGTTTACCTAAGCGTTTTTGTAACTCTAGCATCGGTTCTTCACTGTCGAGACCAATACACGCAGGCATAAACACCGCATCCGCATTGGCGACTAACGGTGCAATTTCTTCCACAATTTGCGCCATATTTTCAGGTCTATCTAACCAGCGCGCCACGTTAATCGCACGGAACTCGCTTGGGTTTTCTCTTAATCGGTCAAGCAACGGTAAGTGCACATAGCACGCCTCCGCTTCAAGTCCTTGACGGTCTAACTCATCCGCCACCATTTGCGGTTGAAAATCGAGGAAACCTTCAATGCCCACAACCGCAATTTTGCCTAATTCCATCGGTTGATGAAGTGCAGTTGTTGGCACCGATTCAGGACTGAGCCAGGTCATTCGCTTATGACCTAACGGCGTAATACGGTAATGGTTTTCTTCGCAAGAGCCTTTTAGATGTAGCCCAGCTTGCTGCAAAGTAGTTTGGGCTAATTGCGCCAGTTCAGTCACTTTTTCTGCCCCAATCAAACTGTACGGATGACTCGGAGCTTGTTGTTTTAGCGCTTCCAACATCGATAGCGGTTGCTCAACTTGAGTACCATCAGGAAGATGTGTTAATAAATCCAATGAACCCGACGAGAAATGCAGTGCGTTCTGCCCAGCACTCACGATGGCACAAGAAAGCCCTGATTGAGTCAGACGAATTCCACAGATAAGACCGGCAAGGCCTCCGCCCATCACTACTGCATCATATTTCATTCTCTGCCTCCTTCTGAGCAGGCTGGCTCAATGTACTTTCATTCATGCCACATAATCCGTGATATACCCAACTGGTGAACTCGCTTTCACGCAAAGCATCCCCCCAAGCAATCGGTCTCACCCCTTTCCAACGCTCATTTAAGAAGTGTCCCAGTTGCTGCTCGGTTTCATGTGGTGTGGTGACGTTAAAACGATTGAGTAATCCAGCCGCGCGGCAAGCACAAAGCTCACCTTGGCACGTGCCCATACCCACACGGGTACGACGGCGTAAATCGAGCAAGTTGTTGACGGTTAAAGATTCCACTGCATAACGAACTTCCCCCGCCGTCACCGCTTCACACTCACACACCAAGCTTTTATCTAAACGGTTAGCACTGAGGATCGCAGACGCCCTATCACCATGACGATAAACCGCAGAGCCGCGAATAGGTGCTGGGATAGAGACCACATTACGCAACGCTTCTTCTGCGCTGTGTTGAGATCCTGGTAGTGGCTCTTCCGCCGTCGTGCATGGGGTTGTAACACCCAATTTTTCACAAACTTTGTTGGTCGCCCATTCCGCCATTAAGCGATAAGTCATTAACTTGCCGCCCGTAATGGTAATGAAACCGTCTAAACCATCGCGTTTTGCGTGGTCGAGTAACACAATACCGCGGCTTACGTTACGGCCAGAAGGGTCATCATCACTCGCCACTAATGGGCGAACACCCGCATATGCGCGTAAAATGCGCGTTGTCGCTAACGCAGGGGATAACATAGAACCTTCGCGGATCAAAATATCCACTTCTTCTGGTGTCACATACATATTATCGATTTGGTCATATTCGATATGCGTTGACGTAGTACCAATCAGAGAAATGGTATCTCCCGGAACCAGAATGTCCGCATCCGCTGGTTTACGGCAACGGTTGATCACCATGTTGTTAAGACGGTGACCTAAAATAAGTAATGCGCCTTTCGCTGGGAACATTTTGATTTTCAGATCCGCGTATTCGGCAATTTTTTGTCCCCAAATTCCGCCCGCATTCACCACGATTTGCGCATGAATATCATATTGACGCTTAGCTTGATGATCATAAACCGTCACACCGCGGACTTTATCCCCTTGGCGGATCAAACCAATCACTTCATGATAAGTCAGTACTTTAGCGCCATGTTCGCGCGCATCGAGCATATTGGCAGCGGTTAAGCGGAATGGATCGACAGTACCATCAGGCACGCGAACCGCACCAATTAAACGCGGGTTAACTGAAGGCTCTAAGCGAATAGCTTCCGCGGGATCAATCGCTTGAGCATCAATGCCAGCGGATTGGCAAGCGGTGATAAATTGCTGCTGATATTCGAGGCTATCTTCAGGTAGGGTAATAAAGAGTCCATCGGTTTTTTCAACACAATGATGGGCAATACGCTTAAGAATTTTGTTTTCTTCTATACACTCTCTTGCCGATTCACTGTCGGTCACAGCATAACGAGCGCCACTGTGTAGCAAGCCATGGTTACGCCCTGTTGCACCTGTCGCAATATCATGCCGTTCTAGCAAAACTGCTTTTAATCCACGGCGAGCGCAGTCACGAGCGACACCTGCACCTGTTGCGCCACCACCGATAATGATGACATCCGTTTCAGTCACAGATGAGCCATTCATGTCGCATTCCTCACGTTAATCAATCTTCACTATTCGATAAGTATAGTTTCTATTTTTATAGTCTATAGTTAATATAAGCTCAAAAAAGCGCTCAATGTTTGATAAGGAACAAAAACGAAAGTCAAAAGTACAAATTAGGTACATCAAAGCGCGGAAGCGTGATAACCCTCACAAAATAATTCACAATTTTAGTTCCATTCCATTCACAAATCGCATTAACTATGCAGCCAGATAAACAAAATCAATAATTGTGCGTTAGATTACAGATAAAATGTTTTTTAACGATTAAGATTTAGCGCAATTAGAAAATAAAAGCGCTTAAAGAAACTCGATTGTTTTCGTTTTTGTTACTTCTCCCATAATAAACGCTCAACAACTTCACAACATAGGTGAAATGAAGAGCATATAACTACTGACATGCCATCGGAGGCTTTATGTTACGCATGTTTAAACCCGCCGCTCATATCGAGAGGCTGCCAGCGGATAAGATAGATCCCGTCTATCGTAAATTACGTTGGCAGATCTTCCTGGGGATTTTCTTCGGTTACGCAGCATACTACTTAGTTAGAAAGAACTTCGCCCTCGCAATGCCTTATCTCGTTGAACAAGGTTTCTCTAAAGGTGACCTTGGTTTCGCCTTATCTGGGATTTCAATCGCCTATGGTTTCTCCAAATTTATCATGGGCTCATTTTCTGACCGTGCTAACCCTCGGTACTTCTTACCGGCAGGTTTGATCCTCGCTTCACTTGTCATGATATTCATGGGCTTCGTACCATGGGCAACGTCTAGCATCATGATTATGTTCGTGTTGTTATTCTTATGTGGTTGGTTCCAAGGCATGGGTTGGCCTCCTTGTGGACGTACTATGGTTCACTGGTGGTCACAAAAAGAACGTGGCGGTATCGTCTCTGTTTGGAACTGTGCGCATAACGTCGGTGGTGGCCTGCCTCCATTACTGTTCCTGTTAGGTATGGCATGGTTTAACGACTGGAAAGCTGCGCTGTATATGCCAGCATTCGCCGCTATTTTAGTGGCTATGATTGCCTTCGCATTAATGCGTGATACTCCGCAATCTTGTGGTCTGCCACCAATTGAAGAGTACAAAAACGACTATCCAACAGACTATAAAGCCTCTGATGAAGAAGAATTAACCGCTAAAGCTATCTTCATGAAGTATGTATTCCCTAACAAACTTCTGTGGATGATCGCTATCGCTAACGTGTTCGTATACTTACTGCGTTACGGTGTTCTGGACTGGTCACCAACTTACCTGCGCGAAGTTAAACACTTCACAATGGATAAATCTTCATGGGCTTACTTCCTGTATGAATATGCGGGTATTCCAGGAACACTGCTGTGCGGTTGGATGTCGGATAAAGTCTTCCGTGGTAACCGTGGCGCGACAGGCGTGTTCTTCATGACCTTAGTGACTATTGCAACTATCGTCTTCTGGATGAACCCAGCGGGTAACCCAGGCGTTGATATGGCATGTATGTTGATTATCGGTTTCTTAATCTATGGCCCTGTCATGCTGATTGGTCTGCACGCTCTTGAGCTTGCACCTAAGAAAGCAGCAGGTACCGCCGCAGGCTTCACCGGTTTATTCGGTTATCTTGGTGGTTCTGTTGCCGCAAGTGCTATCGTCGGTTATACCGTGGACTACTTCGGTTGGAACGGCGGATTTGCTGTGATGATCGGTGGTTCTGCACTGGCCGTTGTTTTACTGTTCATCGTTATGCTGAGCGAAAGTAAACATAAACGCGAACTCGCTAAAAACCAATAAGCCACCGCTTATGTTGAGTTGATTCGCTAGATTGATGGGTTATATCAAGAAAAGGATATAGCCCATTTTTTTACTCAAAATTTGTTATCGGCACCATTTTTTATCTGTAAAAGTCTTTATTTATAAATTTATTTACCTAAAAAACTGTTTACCCATAAAGCTTTTTACCTACAAATTTTTTACCTACAAACAATGAGTACCAAGGAGATTTACTGATGAATTTTCAATTAAAAACATTAGTCGCAAGTATGGTCTTAGTGATGTCAGTCTCTGCTGCTGCCGAAACGGCAGGTAAAGTGGTGATTGCCCATCGTGGTGCAAGTGGTTATTTACCTGAACATACCCTTCCAGCGAAAGCGATGGCGTATGCACAAGGCGCGGATTTCCTCGAACAAGATTTAGTGATGACCAAAGATAATGAGCTGGTTGTTCTTCATGACCATTATCTGGATCGCGTCACTGACGTAGCGGATAAGTTTCCAAATCGCGCACGTAAAGATGGTCGCTACTACGCCATCGACTTTACGCTGCCAGAAATTAAATCCCTGAAATTCACAGAAGGCTTTGACATTGTTGATGGCAAAAAAGTCCAAAGCTATCCAAATCGTTTCCCTATGGGTAAATCTGATTTCCGTGTTCACACCTTCCAAGAAGAGATTGAATTTATTCAAGGTTTGAACAAATCTACGGGTAAAAATATCGGTATCTACCCTGAAATTAAAGCCCCTTGGTTCCATCAACAAGAAGGCAAGGATATCACCAAGAAAACCTTAGAAGTCCTAAAAGAGTATGGCTATACCAACAAAGATTCTAACGTTTATCTGCAATCTTTCGACCCAATTGACTTAAAACGCATCAAAACGAAACTGATGCCAGAAATGGGGATGGATTTAAAACTGATCCAACTGATTGCTTACACCGATTGGGAAGAGACTCAAGAGCAGAAGCCAGACGGTACTTGGGTGAACTATAACTATGATTGGATGATGAAGCCGGGTGCGATGAAAGAGATTGCAACCTACGCAGACGGTATCGGCCCTGACTACCATATGCTCATTAGCGAAGATTCCACACCAACGAACATCAAAGTAAACGGTATGGTAAAAGAAGCTCACGCTAACCATATGGCGGTGCATCCATTTACTATCCGTGTGGACAAACTGCCTAAGTACGCGAAAGATGGTCAGCAGTTATATGACATTATTTATAACCAAGCGGACGTTGATGGCGCCTTCACTGACTTCCCAGATTTAGGAGTTAAGTTTTTAGAGCAGCAAAAACAGAAGTAACTCTCCCTCACTCTCTCGAGTCAATTGCACGTCAATGACTCGAGAGAGTCTTTTCAATCAGAATAACGACTCTCTTATTTAGACTTTAAGCCTGAATTTGCTGCAATAAAAGTTGTGCTTCATTTTGCTGAGCAATAAGGCTGGGATGTGGATATTCACACGCCAATGACAGTGCCACCACATGACGAGCCACACCGCCTTTTCCTAAAAGGGCATCAATATCATAAAAATGCTCTGATAAATTAGCTACTTTCTGTTGTGCATAGCTCTCGATGCATTTTCCTTTAGCATTTTCACTTACACCACTGTGCCAAAGTTTATTCAGTTGTTCCCCTGAATACTGAAATTCACACTGTGTTTTCAGTGCATCAGCGAAAGATTCTTTATCTGTAGATATCGGGCGCAAAAGTTTCGCTTGAACTGGCGCTCGTAAACTCTCATAAAACCCTTGAGGTGCAAATAACACACTGGCAGCTTCTTCACTCGCGGTCGAACCTAACTGAAACGCCAAAATGGCGTATAACTTGGGTTCAAAGGCATTTTCATACAATGTTAATAACCATTGACTGAACGACTCGGAGGGCAATATCTCAACGGATTCCAACGTCAATGACAAACGGGTGGCTTCCTGTTTAATCAGTTCCTGCCAATTAGATTCATTATCTTCAGCTTGCCAATATAGGGTAATAGGCTGGGAGAGAGAATGTTGATGGTAATACTCAGCAATGGGGGCGAGTAATTTTTGCACCACTATTTCTTGCTTTTCCCATGACGAACGCGATTTTAAAGAGCTTAGCACCAATACATTATCTTTATTGGGTGGCAATGAAGATAATGCAATGCCTTCCGGCATCACTTCATCGGCTTGAGTTAATCGAGCATGCGCTAATATTCCAAGGTGCTTGCCTGCCCAATAACGCCATTCTCTGCGAGCATCATCTAACATATTGGTAAAAAGTTGATGGCGATAAGCTACGATTGAGTAGATAAAAAATCGAATAAAACCCACCAACAGCGCGGGGCAAATAACGAATACAATCATCAGCATGGTGTTACTGGTAGTTGGTGATAGTATTTCATTGGTGGATAAATAGAGGCTCAGCCCAAATCCAAGAGCACCTACAATCAACATAATCAAAAACCAAAGCATCCAACGAGGTGCTTTAGGGGCTGGAGGATGTTCTAATGATGGCACTCTCCAGCTCATCATGACTGTTCACCTGACGAGGAAAGGCTCGCAATGAGGGTACAGCCACATTCAGTTTGAAAGCCATTCAATGCCGCTTGGCGACCGGATATTAAAATGCGCGTTGAACCGGGTAAAATGACATTAACGCCGTGCCCTTTTTTTGGGCAATCCACTTTGTCGCCCACTAAAGCGATGGGTTTACCATACATAACAGAGCCAGATGCAGTAATCACTTCACCGCCATGAGTAGTTTTGTCACCTAAACGAACCAGTGCGCGCATATTAAGATCCTTTTATTAATGAGCTATTGTGCCATACGTTGAAGTGGAATAAGGAAAGAAGCCCCGCCGATACCCGGTTCACTAATAGTACGCCCATAAAGATAATGTATATTTTTTAGATCATCTTCTGACGGCGTTAGCCCCCAAATCCGGCCTAAGTATTGTCGCAGTTCTTCAAAACTATTCGGTGACATTTGAGTATAATCCATTAGATAAACATAAGAATTATCACCATCAGAGCCAATATTTGCATAGCAATAAGGCTTACCTTCCATTAAGGAGTCAATAATTCCTCTATCACTACTATTTCCTTTGGTTATGACTATCTTGCTGACAGAACCACTTTTCATTCCTTTACGATAAAAAACACCTGATTCTGAATAAAGCTTAAACGCGGCATCACCTGCTAATGTTTTATTTGAGAAATAAAACTCATGGGCAATATCCATAATATGGCTTTCTGGTAAATTAGCTGGAATACCAAAAATACCGGTTAGGTCTGCTGGACATTCGCCAGTTGGCGTGATCCCCCCTTTACCAGAGAAACGTTTATTCCCAGAAAGATAATTTTGTTCTTTTAAATTTTTGTGTTTTTCCGCAGAAATTCTTTCGGCTTCGTATTTTGCTTCAATAATTTGTGTACGCTGTTTTCCTGATTTATAAGGAACAATACCAATACTTAAAAATGGCTTATTTTGATTATACTCAGAGTTTGTTGATGTCATATTAAATTGCCAACTTTTTTTCAATTGGCATTGTTGCTTCATTGATTCAGTTAACTTAATTTCCCCTGAATTATCATAGGTAATATCAAAGTAATTAGTCAGAGCGTAAAGACTTTCAGATTTATTTTTTCTCTCAACTGAAAAAACAGTGTTTGAACATGTTAATATTTTAAAAGAGTTTATTACTGTAGGGACTGTTAATATCTCAGAAACTCCACCGTTATTTTCATGAGCAGTGACACCACTATCGATTAATTTCTTATCTTGATAAATCCAATAAGGTTCTGACTCATAATGACTTGAATTTTTACCAAAAAAAGTGAACGCTACATAATTATTTTTTGAAGGTGGATTATCAACTTCTTCCATATCCAAATACGTATGAGGTGAATAAAATGCATAAAGTTCACCTTGTTTACTTTTATTCGGTAAATATGCACCATAAACCCCCGTTGATGTACGGATCAACCAAGATTCACTTTTATTGTCATCATGTGAATTTGTGAATATTTGTCCTTTATAATCAGTCTTCCCTGATTCGATAATATGACCATTTTTCATTAGTTGGTATGGAATATTCTCACTTCTATCAATAGATACGAGTAAGAAAGGGGCGTCTTTTTCTTTTGCTTGTGAAGAAAAAATACTTAACAGAGAAAGTAACAGAATACCGATAGGTTTAAGCAATAGTTTAAATAATTTCGTTTTGTATTTCATATAGTTCCTTTATATTCAATGTAATATTTCTATTGATAGATTAGAAATCTCTTTTATCTACCTGTTGATCAATAATAAACCGTATACCTCTTCAGCAATTTTAAATTCGGTAAGAATTTTACCGTGAAATAAAAAGAAGAGATTCATTTTGATTATTGCCCCTCCGCCTGTTTTTTATATTCAAACGTACCATCCCATTCAGGGAGTTCAGCAGGTGGAAGAGGAACGATTTTATCGATATCGGGGAACTTGGCTGTTTCGTCAGAGGCGTCAATTTCTTTGACTATAGCCGCATAGCGAGCTGAGCGTTCTGGGTCTGCCTTCACTGGTAGGTAATAAGGAGAACTTTCTTTTACATTAGGCTTGAAAGCTTTTTCTAATGTTGAGGCTGCAGGTCTATAACCGTTTCTAACTGATATTTGATCATATTGTAACATAGCACCTATATTTTCTTCTACGTTCAATAAATAGCCCGCTAGCCTATATGCAGCCTCTCCACTACCTTGTTTAGCTGCACAGTCCAACATCTTTTTTCCTATTTCGGGTCGATAGGCTGGGTTATCTCTGTCCGATAAACGCTGGGAAACAAATATATCGCCAATGACATATTGAGCTTCGGGGCTACCTAAATCCGCTGCTTGGCGAAAATAGGCTAACGCTTTGGTGCGGTCTGCTATAACTCCATAGCCTGTATCAAGATAGTGTCCCATTTGGTAATAACCATAGCTGATGTTCAATTTCGCCATTTTTTGGAGAATATCCCACACCTCTTGAGCAGGACCTTTACCCTCAATCGGGGGGACTTTGCCATAACTAATTAAGTTACTGAGATTCAACATGGCTTTGGGGTGATTTCGCTCGGCTGCTTTACGATATAGCACACCAATTTGAGCATAATCCCGTTGAGATTTATTGACCTTTTCAAGTTCTCGCGCCTGCTTGAACCAAATATCGGCTTCAGGATCAACGGGAAGCAAGGTGTCTTTTTCATAGACACAGCTGAACGTTAAATCAGGTTCTGTTTTTTGAGTCATCGCTTTCTCTTTTTCCTCTACAGGTTTACAGCTAACAAGTAGCACTAGAGCACACAGTAATAAACAAGGTTTAATTAGTGACATAGTTTAATCCGTATTTTCTAACCCAATGGTTTTATCCTCAAAGGGAATTAACGCACCTTTAGGCATTTTTTTATCTTTTTTAAACTCTTTGTTTTTATTTGCAATATCTATCCAATCCTTAAATTCTTCTGTCAAGTCATCAAGAATACTCCCCGTTCCCTTATGCATTCCCCACAATTTTTCTCGTAAGGGCTTCACGATAGGAAAGACATCCGTATCTTGCAGTATCACCGCAATTTCAGTATCAAATGCCATGCTACGTAAATTGATATTGGCAGAGCCTTGGATTAAAAAGGTGTCATCCACTAAGGTTAATTTGCTGTGGACATACACCGATTGCCAGCGATCGGAATCAGGGGAAACTAACGTGCAAATGACGCTCTTAAACCCCTCAATGCTTTCTTCCTGAATATCATCAGGGTTAACTACATCGATTGGGGCTAACACCTGACCGTTTCGGGTCGATGCCATGACATTATTTACCGTATCTCGATACGCAGCATGCTCGCGCATCAAATCACGGCGCCCTAACGTCTCTAGCATTTTATAGGTTTGATAACCGCCCACGTGGTTGGAGTCGCCAATCTCTGCTTTCGTGGTGGAGTTTGTCACCACAAATAAATAGAACGGTGGAATTTTTTGCCCTTGCAGTTTAGGGTCAGTGGCAGCCGCTTCTGCAAAACATTGATTGCGCACTTCTACTATATTGCGGACATCCTTCGCAATTGACGATAAACGGAAATATTGGTTTTCAAAATAAAGGTAGTTACGTGCATGTTTAACACCGTGGTCATAAGACTTTAAAATATCGTATTCATTATGTTCGGGATGTGTGCGACAAATTTTCCCCGCTGTCGGTGTTAATGGGTGTCGAGCTAAAAATGCATAACGTTTATTTAAGTCTTCGACATGCTCTAACGTCGGCGTGTATTGGCTGCGTGAAATTGCTTTACGTCTTTCTGTCAGCTGGATACCTTCACTACCGTGTGTAAACAAGCCTTCGGTGTCTTTCCATGCCGTGACAAAGTTATCGCTTAAATCACACAACACTTCGCCATACACACAGTTAGAGGTATCTTGCCATGCGGTGGGTCCATCGCGTCCTAGCCATGACATCTCTTTATGTCGGATAATTGAATGTTTATCATCATCCCAATACTGCGAGTGCATGTTATGCCCCATCACAAAGCCTATCGCGAGTGTGGGCTCTTCATAATCAATCAACACTGCTTTTTGGTGATGGGTGGGCACCACAGCAAGCGCAGCCATACGTAAACTGAGTTCGATGTCATCACTGCCAAATTGGTGTTTGGTTAATTCAGCGACTTTGGTCAAGCGAGATGAGGGGTTATTTATCGCCATCGAGCGTGTACGAACCGACAAATTTTTAATTTGATTGGTTTTCGCACGATGTAACCACGCTTTATCAAATTGGTATTGTTTATCCGATTCATAGTCTAATTTAGCCCCTGCCGCGATAGCCTTTTCCATCGGAAGCTCAATTTTTTGCCTCGGCGTGTAATGGGTTGATAATCGCCAACCGGGCAAACTAGTTTCACCGAGTTTAGCTAGTTCATCAAACCACACCAGAATACGAACCTTCACCCCTTCTTTCGCTTTCTGTTCAAGAAGCTCTGCAATCGTCGGGAATGTTCCTTCATTAATGCCGCTTGAGCGCTCAAAATACATGGAGGGCTGAAATCCCCATGTAATAATTTCAATGCTGTGCTTGGCATGGCGAATTGCCTCCGCAACTGCTGCAAAGGTTTGTTTCCCATTCACCAGTGGGGCATACACAAATAAGCTCATCGGGTATTTGGTACTCTCAGGGATCCAACTGGGTGTCATTTGCAGCACCATACACGTCGAAACGGGTAAACGTATTTTCTGCTCGGTTGCCGGTATGGGTAACTGCACGGAAGCGGGGAATCCCCCAGATTGATTTCCTGACATATTATTTTCTCTTATTCCATTCAGTGATAAATTGGGAAAGCCCTTCCCCCCACGCTTGGCCTATTCGCGAGCTTTCTCGCTCTTGGCTAGGCGCACTGGTTCGAAAACCGACATTAACGGGTTCGACGTTTTCTGCTTCTTGCGACTCAGCAGAAGGAACATCGATATCGTAACGATCCCCATTCAATAAACGCAGTTGATAGCTATCTGTGGGAATATCATGGTCAATTTGGATATTTCCTTGTGCATCACTCATACCTTTTAAAATAAGAGCCCCGTTGGCATACAATTCATACGGCTCAAATGCACGCGCCTTCATTGGGCTTTGCGGCGACGAACTTAGTTGAAAACGCAAGGTTTGTTTTGGCATCGACTGTGGAAATTGTGGATGGGTGACATCCATCGAGGCGGCGCCTTCAACCACCCAGTTTGTGGCTTTCACCGTTTGATTATTGGGGCTGCCGTACTCAATTTGCCCGCCTTTTAAGCGAATATAGGCGCCACCACAGGTCAGCAATAGCTCGTCTTTAGCGGCAACGACCGTTTTACCGCCGGTACTGGTGACCGTCATGTCCTTGAGTGAGGTCAGGTGCATTTCGTCACTTTGTGCTTGGATTTCCACCTTGCCTTTTGCCGCAAAGGCTTTAATGCCCATTGTGTGAGCAAACAGGCTGATTGCCTTACCCGCCGCTAAGGTGATTTTTTTACCGACTGAGATATCGGCCTGTTTATTCGCCGTCAGGGTAATGCTTTCACCGCTGTTAGCCTGCACGGTTTTGGGTGAGGTTAATGCGATGCCCGCAGGCGCACTGAGTAATATTGCCGCTTGTTGCAGTTCATAAATCGATTGGGTCAATAACGTTTGTTGGGCGTTTAAATCGGCCAGTTCGGCTTTTGCGACTTCGGCAGCCTCCCGTAAAGAACTCACCAAATTCAGCGCATCATCTAATTGCTGCTTAGCTTCGCGTATATCCAGTTGTTCTGAAGATGCTTTTGTGCGTAAATCCGTGCTGATAAACAGCCCTTTCCCTGCACGTATTGCCCCCCAACTGTCGGTACGCAGTTCAAAACCGTCACCGCGTTTTTCACGTCCTTGGTTAACCAAATGCCCTAAATTCAGTTGGGATTTACCGCCGTATTCAGTGCTGAGCTTGATGTGCTCTTCCCCGCGCTTGTCTTCCATGCGAAGCTTATTATTGGCCGGAGTACGAATGACGTTGCGAGTATTGTTTTTATCCGTCACATGGTCTGTGCGATGGGAGTCATGCAAGGCATGGGCGATATACGGTCTATCCGGGTCGCCTTCATGGAAGGCAATCGCTACTTCCGTTCCTTGAATTAACGGGAAGTGTATTCCGTAGGTATCGCCTGCATAGGGTTTTGCCAGCCTCACGGGCATGCTTTCATATCCCGTCGGTTTTTCATCACGGTCTGCATCGAATTTCACCCAATAGAAACCGTGCTCATTTTGGTGGGCGTAAATATCATGGGATTTGGCACTAGTGATGCGCGCCATTAATGTGCCTGCAATCACAGGGCGAGGCTTTAGAACAGGTCGCCAGCACAGTGCCTCAGTGTACGGCGCCGCATCAAACTGAATCACTAACGCGCTGCTGCGACTGCCTGAAAATCGTAATCGCGTGATTAAAATTTCGGATTGAAAATCCGTTGGTAAGGTGGACGGCAACTGGCTATCGATGACTTTAAAAATCATCAACGGCGTCAAGCGTGGTGAATTACTTTTTCCTCGCAGCAGTGTTTGACGTGCGAGAAAGCGTTCATGGTCTAGCCGTGACCAAAAATGGGCGGTTTCTGTTGCAGGTTGGTATTTTTCACCGCGCTCAAGATGACGGGCTTTGTAGTGGTAAACGTCGCCATAGTTTATATCGTCCCCATCTCCCCGAGTCATATCCGTTTCAATGGATAGCAAGGTTTGCATCGCTTGCCGGTGATTATAATCTTTCGTCACGACACTGCGTTCCACCACTTGATGACGTAGCGATAGCCCCCACACGCTTTCAACGCCATTGTCATTCATGCCTGAAGGGCTATTGAGTGGCAGCTGTAAATCATACACATAAGCGCGTTGGCTATCGCCAAAGTGAATAATTTCTGTCTTGGTATCTGTTTGTAGACTAAAGGAATAGAAAATGCCTACTTCACTGAGCAAACGCTCAATAAATTGCCAATCACTCTCATTGATTTGGTTGATTTGCTCTCGCTTAGGGTATTGACGCTGTAAGTGAAACTCAAACTCCCAGCCCTGAATTTTGTGTTCACGCAAAATAAGCTCAACCACTTCCGGTACAGATTTATTGAGGAAAAAGCGATGGGAACGCATCTGATGGCGTAGCAATGAGACAAACGGCTCAATCACAATTTGGTATTGGGCTTCATCCGCTGAACCAGATAACCGCTTAAAATGTGTGACGACCCCATGAATTCGCTTTTGTGGTTCTCTCAGTGAATCTAATGCCGCCAGCGGAATAGTGGGAGATGAAAAGGTAAAATGGGCGGTACGGCGAAGAAACTGTTGAGCTTGTAGGTTTTGGGCTGGGGAGGTGAACGTTATTTGATAACGATAGGTTTCACTAATGGCTTCTCGTCCAATGAAGGATTCCACATCTAATAATGCATCACAGCCTTGGATTGCCAGTTGATAACGGTTATGACGGGTGACTATTTTTAAAGCAATATCCTCTAAGCTCATTCTATCTACATTCCATTTCTGCTTATTCCATAGCAACCTGTCATAGAAGCAAAGGCAGAAAGGTCACCAACCCAAACTCATTTTATTTAGCTTAAGTCAAACAGAAGACCAGCAAATGAACTTGAAATCAACCATAATTTTCAAGAATGGGACTTATAGAAGAATTATCCGAAAGCCATTAATCCGTTTGTGGTAGGAATAGATAGGAAAGAAAAAGCACCTTCGTCAATACATGATCAACGTTCAAGGTGCTTTTTAATGGGATAAAAACTGAGTACTAAGCAATCGTCACTGGGAACGCAATCACATCACTAATTCGTTCAGCATTCAGTGCCAACATGATTAAGCGATCAACACCAACAGCCACTCCGGAACATGCCGGTAAACCATGCTCAAGCGCTGCAAGCAAGTTTTCATCAATCGGTTGAACGGGTAAACCCATTGCAGCACGCTTGCGGTTATCTTGCTCAAAACGTTGGCGCTGTTCGCCCACATCAGTCAGTTCATGGAAGCCATTCGCCAGCTCCATGCCTTTAAAATAGACTTCAAAACGCTCTGCCACACGGTGATCTTCTGTGCTAATTACCGCTAATGACGCTTGCGTTGCTGGGAAGTGATAAACCACTGCAGGCTTCTCTTTACCAATGTGTGGCTCCACGCCCATGGTAAACAGTAGCTGTAATAAGGTATCGCGGTCTTCTTCGTTATCCGCCACATTGCTTAAATCTAAGCGGGCTGCCACTTCGCGTAGCTCGCTTTTTTCCGCAGAGAGCGGGTCAATATCTAAGTGGCGTAAAAATGCTTGCTGATAAGAGAGTAGCTCAGCACTTTCGCATTCCAGCACTTGTTGCAGAAGGTCATCCACTTCATTGATTAAGCGATACATATCAAAGTGTGGGCGGTACCATTCCAGCATCGTAAATTCAGGGTTATGGTGTCTTCCTGCTTCTTCATTACGGAAACTGCGGCACATTTGATAGATGGGCCCACTTCCCGCAGCCAATAAGCGCTTCATATGGTATTCAGGGCTGGTCATTAAATATAAATTGATGCCCTGAGCAGCACCGGGTCCCACAAAGCGTGTCTCAAATGGAACAAGATGAATGTCAGTCACTGTCGCCTGACTCATTGCGGGTGTGTCTACCTCAAGTACACAGCGATCAGCGAAAAAACGTCTGATTTCCGCAACAATTTTTGCGCGCTGTAACAGGTTAGCGATGGGGGCTGTAGGCAGCCAATTCGCTACTTCACTCATTAAAATAACTCCAAAATAAACTTAGTCGTGCAGTGTACTCACCTCCCCCTTAACACACAATGGAATATTGTGGATATTATGCGCTATCTGAGTATCGATAGGGGATATGATTCAAGGCGAGAAAAGATGACGTGATTATCTCCTGCTTTATACGATTAGGCAAAAAAGCTTTATTATTAACTTTTAACATTTGGTTAAAAAAAAACAAAAACATGATTTTTTCTTATCGCTTGTGATACATATGTTAAAACCAAACTTCACCGCTCACCTTATTGATACAATTTAAATCTATTTTTTAGCATTAATAATTAAGCGACTTTCTAAACAGTGAACTCTTTCGCAATTTTATCTTCGATATGATTCTAGAATTTCCTCAAGGAACACCAGATTATCCACTGTTAGAAAGAAAAACCTGACGATTTTAGTTGGTTTTAAATGCTAGAAATTCCGTTAAATTTAATGATAATTATTTGAAATTACTTTTTATTATTTCCGGTTTCTCTACAATGTCTTCACACCCAAAAACAATTTACAAAAAGAAGATGCAGATCACACTTTAGGGGTAATATCACCCAAAACACCTTTCTATATCAAATTTATCCCTGCCACTATTCGTTATAATTCCCAACATAATAAGTCGTTATTAGCTATTATATATTTACGATTAAAAAAAGATTCTTTGCAGATTTGCCTAAAGGCAAACCGAAACTGAAATAGCTAAGCACTAAAAGTATTTAAAAGAATTTATTAATTTAACACTTTACACTTGAACAATGGAGAAGCGCAGTGCAAACCTTCAATGCCGATTTAGCGATTATCGGGGCCGGGGGCGCAGGCTTACGTGCAGCAATTGCTGCTGCTGAAGCAAATCCCAATATCAAGATTGCTCTGGTCTCAAAAGTTTACCCAATGCGTAGCCACACCGTGGCCGCAGAGGGGGGATCAGCCGCAGTTACTCAAGCCCATGATTCCTATGACTATCATTTTAATGATACCGTTTCTGGTGGTGACTGGCTGTGTGAGCAAGATGTCGTCGATTATTTCGTCGAACACTGCCCAACAGAAATGACCCAACTGGAACAATGGGGATGCCCTTGGAGCCGTAAACCAGATGGTTCAGTTAACGTTCGCCGTTTCGGTGGAATGAAAATTGAACGTACTTGGTTCGCAGCCGATAAGACTGGCTTCCACATGCTGCATACCCTGTTCCAAACATCATTAAAATATCCTCAAATCCAACGTTTCGACGAGCACTTTGTTCTCGACATCATTGTGGACGAAGGTCAGGCGCGTGGTCTGGTTGCTCTGAACATGATGGAAGGTACGAAAGTTCAAATTCGTGCTAATGCTATCGTTATGGCAACAGGTGGTGCAGGTCGTGTTTACCGTTATAACACCAACGGCGGCATTGTAACGGGTGATGGTATGGGTATGGCGCTGCGCCATGGCGTACCACTGCGTGATATGGAATTCGTTCAGTATCACCCAACAGGTCTGCCAGGCTCCGGTATTCTGATGACTGAAGGTTGCCGTGGTGAAGGCGGTATCTTGGTCAACAAAGATGGCTATCGCTATCTGCAAGACTACGGTATGGGCCCTGAAACACCGCTCGGCAAACCAGAAAACAAATATATGGAACTGGGTCCTCGTGACAAAGTTTCACAAGCATTCTGGCACGAATGGCGCGCAGGTCGCACTATCAGCACTCACCGTGGTGATGTTGTGTACCTCGACTTACGCCACTTAGGTGCTGAAAAACTGCATGAGCGTCTACCATTTATCTGTGAGCTAGCAAAAGCTTACGTAGGTGTTGACCCTGTAAACGAACCAATTCCTGTTCGTCCAACGGCTCACTACACCATGGGTGGTATCGAAACGGATCAACGCACAGAAACTCGTATTAAAGGCCTATTTGCTGTCGGTGAATGTTCATCTGTTGGCTTACACGGCGCAAACCGTTTAGGTTCTAACTCACTGGCAGAATTAGTGGTATTCGGTCGCTTAGCGGGTGAAGAAGCGGCACGTCATGCTGCTGAAGCTACCCCTGCAAATGCAAGCGCTATCGAAGCTCGTACTCGTGACATCGAAAATGACCTGCAAAAACTTCTGAACCAAAAAGGTAAAGAAAGCTGGTCGAAAATCCGCGATGAAATGGGTATTTCGATGGAAGAAGGTTGCGGTATCTACCGTACACCGGAATTAATGCAGAAAACCGTTGATAAACTGGCAGAGCTGAAAGAGCGCTTCAAGCATGTTGAAATCACTGACCATAGCAGCGTCTTCAACACTGACTTACTGTACACCATCGAATTAGGCTTCGGCTTAGACGTGGCGGAATGTATGGCTCACTCTGCGATTAACCGTAAAGAGTCTCGCGGTGCGCACCAACGTCTTGACGAAGGCTGCACTGAGCGTGATGACGTCAACTTCCTGAAACATACTCTGGCGTT
The DNA here is from genome assembly GCF_028479565.1 of Providencia sp. PROV202. Lineage (NCBI taxonomy): Bacteria > Pseudomonadati > Pseudomonadota > Gammaproteobacteria > Enterobacterales > Morganellaceae > Providencia > Providencia sp. PROV202. The sequence goes on from NZ_JAMPNV010000020.1 coordinate 27,259, forward strand.
CTATAACCCAGAAGGTGCACCACGCCTTGAGTACTCTGATGTGAAAATCACTAAATCACAACCAGCGAAACGTGTGTATGGTGCTGAAGGGGCAGCTCAAGATAAGGCGAATAAGGAGCAAGCTAATGGATGATATGAAACACTTAAAAATGGAGATCATGCGTTTCAACCCAGAAACAGACAATGAACCCCATTTAGTGACTTATGATGTCCCTTATGACGAGCAAACCTCTTTGTTAGATGCTTTGGGCTACATCAAAGATAACCTCGCGCCAGACCTGTCTTATCGTTGGTCTTGCCGTATGGCTATCTGCGGCTCTTGCGGCATGATGGTGGACAATGTTCCTAAACTGGCTTGTAAAACATTCCTGCGTGACTATCCGCAAGGAATTAAAATTGAGCCACTGGGTAACTTCCCTATCGAGCGTGACCTTATTGTTGATATGACAAGCTTTATCGAGCGTTTAGAAGCTATCAAACCTTACATTATTGGTAATGATCGCAAACCTTCTGACGGTCCGAATAAGCAAACTCCAGCTCAGATGGAGAAATATCATCAGTTCTCTGGCTGTATTAACTGCGGTCTGTGCTATGCAGCGTGTCCACAGTTTGGTCTGAACCCTGAGTTCTTAGGCCCTGCGGCAATCACCTTAGCAGAGCGCTACAACCTCGATAACCGTGACCACGGCGCGAAAGAGCGTATGCCATTATTAAATGGTGACAACGGTGTATGGAGCTGTACGTTTGTAGGTTACTGCTCTGAAGTCTGTCCTAAGCATGTCGACCCGGCGGCGGCTATCCAACAAGGTAAAGTTGCGAGTGCGCAAGACTTTGTTATCGCCATGCTGAAGCCACGATAAGGAGAATTGAAGTCATGACAACTAAACGTAAACCCTATGTCAGGGAAATGAAAGGCGACTGGTGGCAAAAGCTGGGTTTCTACCGCTTTTACATCATGCGTGAAAGTACTTCCGTGCTTCAGGTTTGGTTCAGTATTTTAGTCCTGTACGGCGTATTTGCTCTGAAAAATGGACCTGAATCCTGGGCGGGTTTTGTTGGGTTCTTAAGTAACCCAATCATTCTGATCATTAACATTGTGACACTGGCTGCGACGCTGCTGCATACCACAACGTGGTTCAAACTGGCGCCAAAAGCTGTCGCTATCATTGTTAAAGATAAGAAACTGCCAGATGAGCCAATCGTGAAAGGCTTCTGGGCACTCACTATAGTCGTGACCGCGGCTATTTTAGCAATCGCATTACTATTTTAATCGAAGGAGAATCTGATGAATCTAACGCCTAAACGTTCCGATGAGCCGATTTTCTGGGGATTATTTGGTGCAGGTGGTATGTGGAGCGCCGTTATTGGCCCTGCAATCATTCTCTTACTGGGTATTTTAATCCCATTAGGTGTTGCACCAGAAATGCTGAGCTATGAGCGCATCATGGCATTTAGCCAAAGCTTTATTGGACGCATTTTCTTATTACTGATGATTATTCTGCCAGTATGGTGTGGTATGCACCGTATTCACCACACCCTGCACGATTTTAAAGTGCACGTTCCAGCAACAAAATGGGTGTTCTACGGCAGCTCAGCAATCATTAGCGTTATCGCAATCATCGGTGTATTCACACTGTAGTTGTTGATTAACTAAATAAGTTGATTAACTAAGTAAGTTGATACCAAGTACCCCATCAATGCACTGCATGATGGGGTATTTTTTTGGCTTTCAAATCCTACCACCAGCGAGGTTAAACTAAACAATAATGTCATTCTTATTGTTTTATCGCGCTAACAAGATATTGAAAGGACATTCGGGTATTTCAGACGTAAAATGTTATTAAGTCCTCAATCAAAATAACGCGATAAGAGCTCTATTTATGTTAACGCCACCGAAAAAACCGAGAACCAAGCCAGCAGAAGAGCGTTTGAACGACCTCATGAATGCCGCGGAAAACCTGTTTCTATCTAAGGGATTTCTGACCACTACAGTCAGTGAAATTGTGGCAGCCGCAGATGTGGCGAAAGGAACGTTTTACCATTATTTTCAATCTAAAAATGAGATTATGGATGCCTTGCGAACCCGCTATATGGATTGGTATTTGGGGCATATTACGGATGAGCTTGCACAGCATCCATCGGCGTCTTCTCAGTTAAAATCATGGTGTGAAAATAGCGTTAAGTACTATGTTGAAAAACAGACACTGCACGACATGCTCTTTCACGATGAATATCACGGACACACTAACAGCCATGAACAGCGCGCCGTTGAGCAAATTAAGCAGATTTTAGCCCTTGGTGAACAGCAGCAAACATGGCACGCTGCGCCACCAGAGCTTATCGCCACGATGATCTATCATTCAATGCATGCGGCAGTGGATAACCTCTCTACAACCAGTGAATACAACCAAAGCAATTTGAGTGAATTGCTGTATGGGCGTTTTTTAAAATTACTGGGCTAAAAAAATTACCCCATAGATTGACTATGGGGTTAATCAGTTAATTAAATTCTAGTGCTTTTGATTTTGGTAGCCAGCGTGTCAGGAAAAATAATGCCCCGCAAAATGCAATAAAGCAGCCTGCATAACCTAAATGAAAATCGCTCAAGTAGGTAATGGCTAGCGGCGTTATCCCCCCAATGCACACAGAAGCCCCATTATAACCAGCGCCCAGCATTGCGGTATTACCATGAACCGCACTCGCCAGTACGGCCGGTAAATTTGCAAGGATCATTGCAGAACACGCTGCAATAACAAGCTGTGCAAGGCCAACTAACATGAGGCTATCGAGCTGAAGTGTAAAATAAACAGGGACGGATAAGAGCGCTAGCGCAGCAACCCCCATCCGGTAAACTTTCGATGGTGTACTGCATTTCGTTGTGAACCAGCAAGTTAAAATAATCAGTACTAACAAAAGTCCGGAAGATATCAAAGGAAAAACATCTTTGAATTCATAATGTTTCAAGTGTTTAACAATAATTGTTCCAGAAAGGTTTTGTGAATAAAAAGCCACTGAGGCGGGCGCGGTTAACAAAAAAAGATAAACGATCCCTTGCCAATTAAACGTTCGCCTTTCCGCTTTATTTTCCTGCTTTTCTGGTAATCTCGCACGAAACCAAAAACTGATCCCGATATTAAGCAAACCTACAAATAATGGGATCCGCCAGCCAATACTGTGCATCGTTTCTTTATCAAGGATTTGCTGTAACAATACGACTAATCCAACTGAAATAATAACCCCTGCCACTACACTTCCAGAGATTAACGCCGCAATTCTGGCCCGCTCGTTATTTTTCGTATCAGAGAATAAGTAAGTCACTACCGATGGGTACTCACCGCCAAAGCTAAAAGCAAGAGCAAGCTGAAGTATTAAAATAGCGATTGGGGTATAAATTCCTAGTAATTGGATAGGCAATAACGCCATACATAATGTTGCAACGCCAGTCATAAAACTCGTCAAGATTAACGCCGCTTTTTTCCCTGCAATATCTGCATAACGCCCGATAACAACCCCGCCAATAGGTCGAATTAAAAAACGCAGCGCAAAAATCCCCCATACCATTATCGTGGACTGTGAGTAACCCAATTTTTCCAACTCTGTACTCAAATAAACTGATATTGCAGCAAAAACGGCAATATCATAATATTCCAACGCATTTCCTGCGGCTGCACCAATGCGATATTTCCATTTCATTGCATCATCCTTGTTGTAAAAATTTTATCCTAAATAATGTCGGGAAATTACGGATAGCTCACTAGGGTTTCTAAACACGCCAATGTAATTCCGTGTTCTTTTAGAACCGTAAATAAACCACTGGAAGAAACATGTGGGCATCCTAATTTTTCTTTGATGCGTTGAATTCGCTTGTGCTCATTGGCTTCTGCACAACCTTGGATATAACTAATTTCTTTTACTTTGCAGTGGGAAAGTAATAAGCGAATGGTGATCATTTCTTTACGAGTAAAACGAATGTTACCAAAGCGCATATATTGGTGTATATCAAGCATATCATTATCTAATTCATTTTTTTCACTATGGTTTTCAGCGGGTAAAATAATATTTTCTCTTTGTGGTAGAAAAGCATCATTATCTTTCTGCCAAATACTTTGTGCATAGTCTGAAATAATGGGCCTATATTTATAGATTGCATTAATTTCTTTTATTGACAAATTCTTCTTTGAATTAATTGATGCCAATTCAAAAACATTTCCATATTTCGTACAAAGATCGATCTTAACCTCACTATTATTTACTTTTAACAATGTATCTGAATATGCTTTGGAGTAATTATCCCAGTATTGAATTCCCGAAGACAATCTTTCACTGATTAACAGGTCTAAGTCATCATTCCAGTAGATCAAGACCCATTCATAGTTGCTGGATATTGTCAGTATTTTTCGTTCCGTTAAGTCAACCCTACTAAAAGATAGATCCATATCATCCCAATTAAATTGACTTGAAAATATATTCCTTAACCCATCACATGATTTTTCCAAAAAATTACTTTCAATATTCATTTAATTTCCTTTTAAATTCCACTGTAAAATAACAACATTAAAAACCGCCAATATCTTTAACATAGAAATTTCTCATGTCAAAGATTAATTTAATTGACATTTTAAAAGGCAATTTATTTTTCTAATTTAACATTCCAAATAAACCATATGGTGAATTTAATTAAAACAAATTTAATTAAATTTAATAATTAATTATTTTAGAATTATTGGAGAATAATATGAAACAAGATTGGCATCCGGCTGACATTATTGCCGCCATTCGAAAAAGAGGAACCACATTATCTGCGATATCAAGATCTGTCGGATTAAATCCTTCTACATTGAATAATGCATTGTCACGTCGTTGGCCTAAAGGAGAGAGAATTATTGCTGAATTTTTAGAAATGGCACCCGATGAAATATGGCCATCTCGTTATTTGCAGCATCAACCTAAAAGAAGAGAAACCAGCTCTATTGATTAAGAAAACAAGATAAATATAACTATTATGTTATTTGAATTCTATTATGCTGGAATTGTTAAAACGGGTAAGCCATCGCTCACCCGTTCTTATTCTCAGTGGCTTAACTAGAAATTTTTAATCCAATTAGCCCCATCACAATCAAGCCAAGGCTCAATAAGCGGAACATATTGGCGGATTCGCCGAGGAAAATAATCCCAAAAATCGCGGTACCGACTGCGCCAATTCCCGTCCAAATCGCATAAGCGGTTCCCGCAGGCAAGTCACGCATCGCATAAGCGAGCAAGCCCATACTGGCGATAATGGCGGTGATAGTGATGATACTTGGTGTCAGGCGCGTAAAACCATGGGTATATTTTAAACCCACTGCCCAAACAACTTCTAATAAACCTGCGAATAATAAGATGATCCAAGCCATGGTGGATGTACTCCGTCAACTTCTCGGGGTCGTCCCCATTACTTAAACGTGATGATTTCAGGTCGTCCTGAACACGCGAATTGAAACCGTATTATAAACGTTCAATTTCAGAGACTCAAGTCACTTAAAATAATAATTAACACTAAATTAACACCCACATTTATCCTATTCATGCTGAATTTAAGTCATGAGATGCAATCTCGTCGCACAAATCCCAAAGCACAGGTAAAGTAGAGATCCTCCGCCAATTCTGTACCGAGAAAACACCATGCGTATCAAAGATATATTACTTGCCCTGTGTGTCGTGATTATTTGGGGCGTCAACTTTGTGATCATTAAACTTGGCGTAACCGCCTTACCCCCATTACTCCTCGGTGCCTTACGTTTTGTGTTTGTGGCATTCCCTGCCATCTTCCTATTTAAGCGCCCCAAGATCCCTTTAAAGCTACTATTGATTTATGGTTTAACCATTAGCTTTGGGCAATTTGCATTTCTATTCTGCGCCTTACGCGTAGGTATGCCAGCAGGCATTGCCTCGGTGATTTTACAGTCACAAGCTTTCTTCACTATCTTGCTCGGTGCCGTGATCCTTAAAGAATCCCTACAACCAACCCACTTTATCGGCATGTTCATCGCCATCGCGGGGCTTGGGATTTTAGCCAATGGCGCAACCTCTGGCGGAATCGATGATATCCCTCTGTTGGGCTTGATCTTTATTTTGGTTGCGGGGCTCTCTTGGGCGTTTGGTAATATCACCAATCGCATTATTATGCAGCATCAAGGCGAAGAAAAATGCAGCGCTCTTTCCTTGGTCAGTTGGAGCGCCCTCATACCGATTATTCCTTTCTTATTAAGTTCGTGGATCTTCGAAGGTGAAGAGGCAATTGTTCAAGGCTTAGCGGGGTTTGATTGGTCGGTACTCGGCGTGATTTTATATCTTGCCTATCTTTCTACTTTCGTTGGGTATGGCTTATGGGGAGTATTGCTCGGACGCTATGAGGCTTGGCGCGTCGCACCGTTCTCTTTATTGGTGCCCGTTTTTGGGTTAAGCAGCAGCGCGTTATTCCTTGGGGAGCATATTAATGGCATACAAATCGCTGGATTAATTTTGATTATGTTCGGGCTTATCACGACATTGTTTGGTAAAAAAATCATTCAGATGATCCGAAAGTAATCGTCAACATCTTCAAATACCGGAAATTTTCTTCCGGTATTTTTTGTCTATCTTAATATCCTAAGCAAGAATTTCAGCGCACCCATTCAGAACTATAATCTTAAATTAAAAAATTCATTAGAATATAAACCCAACCAATGAATTAACGCTAGACCAAAACAAGATAAAATCCAATATTAACTTCGATTTTAGTGATGCTAATTCCAATATTGGAATTTATCTACAATTTCAATTAAGTGTCTCGATTTAGCTACTTTTCCTTTCCCACAACTCTCGCTATATCTGTTTAAGTTTTTACTTACATAAATAACTAATAAAGCTCGTTAACGAAATGGATGGGGAAAGGCTATGGGTAAACAATTGATTTGGATTGTTCTCGCTCTGCTCGGCGCGTTTTCACTCGGTTATATTGCATTAAACCGAGGTGAACAGATCAACGCCCTGTGGATCGTGGTCGCTGCGGTCTGTATTTATTTGATCGCATATCGTTACTATGGACTGTTTATTGCAAAAAAAGTCCTGCAAGTGGACTCTACACGTATGACGCCAGCCATTCGTCACAACGATGGTCTGGATTATGTTCCAACCGACAAAAAAGTGTTATTTGGTCACCACTTTGCCGCTATTGCAGGTGCTGGTCCTTTAGTCGGTCCTGTACTTGCGGCACAAATGGGCTATTTGCCCGGAATGCTCTGGCTGCTCGCAGGGGTAGTACTGGCAGGGGCGGTACAAGATTTTATGGTGCTGTTCGTTTCCACTCGCCGCGATGGTCGCTCTTTGGGTGAACTGGTTAAAGAGGAAATGGGCAATACTGCTGGGGTCATTGCGCTGATTGCTTGCTTTATGATCATGGTGATCATCCTTGCTGTGCTCGCGATGATTGTCGTGAAAGCGTTAACACACAGCCCGTGGGGAACCTATACCGTTGCCTTCACCATCCCGCTGGCTATTTTTATGGGAATTTATACTCGCTATATTCGCCCAGGTCGCATTGGTGAAGTTTCAGTTATTGGTTTGATTTTCTTAGTTTTTGCGATCATTTCTGGTGGTTGGGTCGCAGAGAGTGAAACTTGGGCTCCTTACTTTGACTACACCGGCGTCCAGCTAACATGGATGTTGGTTGGGTATGGTTTTGTGGCTGCCGTTTTACCAGTTTGGCTGCTATTAGCCCCCCGTGATTACCTTTCTACTTTCCTGAAAATTGGAACAATCATCGGTCTGGCGATCGGTATTTTGATTTTAAATCCAAACCTGCAAATGCCATCGTTAACTAAGTATATTGATGGAACAGGCCCTGTCTGGGCGGGGGACTTATTCCCATTCTTATTTATTACTATCGCTTGTGGCGCTGTTTCCGGTTTCCACGCCTTAATCTCTTCTGGTACCACGCCGAAAATGCTCGCCAACGAAAACCAAGCTTGTTTTATTGGTTATGGCGGGATGTTGATGGAGTCATTCGTAGCTATCATGGCGTTAGTCGCAGCTTGTGTAATTGACCCAGGCGTTTATTTCGCGATGAACAGCCCAATGGCGATGTTAGCACCAGCTGGCACGACAGATGTTGTGGCTTCTGCAGCACAAGTTGTCAGCGGCTGGGGCTTCCAGATTACCCCTGAACAATTGACGCAAATTGCCAACGAGGTTGGGGAAACCAGCATTATTTCCCGTGCCGGGGGTGCTCCAACACTGGCAGTCGGTATGGCATATATTCTTCATGGCGCGCTAGGCGGGTTGATGAATGTTGCCTTTTGGTACCACTTTGCCATCCTGTTTGAAGCGCTGTTTATCCTGACTGCGGTGGATGCCGGAACCCGTGCGGCACGCTTTATGCTGCAAGATTTGCTGGGTGTGGTTTCACCATCATTGAAAAGAACGGATTCTCTGCCCGCTAACCTGATAGCCACTGCATTGTGTGTGCTGGCTTGGGGTTATTTCTTACATCAAGGCGTCGTTGACCCACTCGGTGGTATTAACACCTTATGGCCACTGTTTGGTATTGCCAACCAAATGCTAGCAGGTATGGCGTTGATGCTGTGTGCGGTCGTTCTGTTCAAGATGAAGCGCCAAGCTTACGCATGGGTCGCGCTATTACCAACTTCGTGGTTATTGGTGTGTACGATGACCGCTGGCTGGGAAAAGACCTTCAGTGAAGATGCCCGCGTTGGTTTCTTAGCCGTCGCGAATAAGTTCCAAGCGATGTTAGATAGCGGCAACTTGCCACCGCAATATACGGAATCACAGTTAACTCAGTTGGTTTTCAATAACCGTTTAGATGCTGGCTTAACGATTTTCTTTATGATTGTGGTTGTGGTTCTCGCCCTATTCTCTATCCGTACCGCGTTAAAAGCATTGAAATCTAAGGAGCCAACTGCCAACGAAGTTCCTTACGAACCAATGCCAGCCAACTACGAAGAGATTGTGGCAAATACCCGCCATCATTAATACACCGGAGATTGAGAGCTGAGAATTGAGAATTGAGAATCTATTAACCTTTTTACTTCAGTTTTGTATTTTAGATTTTTGATTTAGATGTTTTTCAAAACTCACTCTCTTTCTCCAAAATCGCTAGCTACGATGCAATCCTCTAAATAGTTTGTGTTGTAGCAAGGCGACGAGTTTGATAAACCCGAGGAGCATACATAAGTATGTGACTTGGGTTTAACTAACGAAGACAACACAGCTACAGCGCAAAATATGACGAGGATTTATGTTTGGAAACTTAGGGAAAGCGGCCCGTTACTTAGGACAAGCTGCCAAAATGATGGTCGGCGTCCCCGACTACGATAATTACGTCGCCCACATGCAACGTACTCATCCTGACCAAACGCCGATGACTTATGAGGAGTTTTTCAAAGAGCGGCAGGATGCTCGCTACGGTGGTAAGGGTAAAGGCGGGTTTAAATGTTGTTGATCATTGCTCTGTCTGAACTCCACAAATAAAAAAGCCGAATACAGTACGAAACTGCATTCGGCTCTTCTTGATCTCACTTCGCCACTCACTATAATGGCTGGCTTGATCTGTCGGCGATTATTTCACGCGTGAAACGTATTCGCCTGAACGAGTGTCAACTTTGATCACTTCGCCAATCTGAACGAACAGAGGAACTTTAACCACTGCACCAGTGCTTAAAGTTGCTGGTTTACCACCAGTACCTGCTGTATCGCCTTTCAGACCTGGATCTGTTTCAACAACTTCTAACTCAACGAAGTTCGGCGGAGTAACCGCGATTGGACGACCGTTCCACAGCGTTAAAATACAATCTGCTTGGTCGATCAGCCATTTTTCGTTGTCACCGATAGCTTTCGCATCTGCTGCCAGTTGTTCGAAAGTTTCGTTGTTCATGAAGTGCCAGAACTCACCGTCGTTATACAGGTAAGTTAAGTTCATATCCATGACATCTGCGCCTTCAACAGAATCAGTAGATTTAAAAGTTTTTTCCAACAGTTTGTTAGAAATCAGTTTACGCAGACGAACGCGTGCGAACGCTTGACCTTTACCCGGTTTAACGAATTCACTTTCAAGAATTGCACACGGCTCACCATCTAACATGATTTTAAGACCTGAGCGGAATTCATTGGTACTATAAGTAGCCATGGAGATCCTCTATTTATAAACTAAAATGGCATAGCCAAAAAATGGTCGATATTATAACTCAAAATACCTCATCCAGAGAAGTCTGGATACAACAACTTGCTGAAGCAGTCACTAATCCGGATGAATTGCTGCAATTACTAAACTTAGAAGACCATCAACCATCGCGAGAAGGTCATGAAGCACGTAAGTTATTCCCCTTACGCGTTCCGCGTCCTTTTATTTCGCGAATGAAAAAAGGTGATCCACTAGACCCTCTGTTATTGCAAGTATTAACCGCAAAAGCAGAGTTCGATATACATCCAGGTTTTTCTACTGATCCACTAGAAGAGCAGGATAACGCGATCCCGAGTTTACTCCACAAGTACCGTAACCGCGCATTAATGCTGGTTAAGGGGGGTTGTGCAGTGAACTGTCGATACTGCTTTCGCCGGCATTTTCCTTATGAAGATAACAAAGGAAATAAAAATAACTGGTTGATGGCTGTGGATTATATAAAAAACCACAGTGAACTCAATGAAATCATCTTCTCTGGCGGTGATCCATTAATGGCAAAAGACCACGAGCTTGACTGGTTAATTAGCCAACTTGAGGAAATTCCACACATTACGCGCTTGCGAATTCATTCTCGCTTACCGGTAGTAATCCCAAAAAGAATTACAGATACCCTTTGCCAGCGCTTAGCTCAATCCCGTTTACAAGTGATTATGGTCACCCATGTTAATCACGCGAATGAGATTAATGATGAGTTTGCACAAGCAATGCTGAAATTAAAACGTTCGGGAGTCACACTACTGAACCAAAGCGTACTACTCCGCCAAGTTAATGATAATGTCTTAGCATTAGCCAACCTGAGCAATGCGTTATTTGATGTAGGAATTTTGCCGTATTATTTACATGTGCTTGATAAAGTTCAAGGTGCAGCGCACTTCTTAGTGAGTGATCTTGAAGCTCGGCAATTAATTCGCGAGTTACTAAGCCAAGTTTCAGGATATTTAGTGCCAAAACTGGCAAGAGAGATAGGTGGAGAACCAAGCAAAACCTTGCTTGATTTAAACTTACGCCAAAGCTAGCTAAAGTGAACCAGTATAAAAAAACCCGCTTAATTAAGCGGGTCTTCTCGATATATGATTATTGGCACTTATAAACTTGACCAACCATTTTACTATCAACAGGAACAAAGCTAGACAGGACAGTTTCGCTTGGGCTTGAAGCACCAAAAATCACGTTACCCCCCATTGCTGCAGCTTTGTTGCGTAAATCATTTGCCGCGCCGCGCATAGAGCTAGATTCGTTATTAACGCCGCTCAACCAGTTGCTTTGAGTTCCAGTGACTTGACCAAGAAGTTGGCATTCGCTTCCCGGTTGATTTTCAACAAAACGAACTTGTGAGCCTGCCGCAGTCAGATCATTGGTTGATGTACAACCTGCTAAAGTTAGTAATGCAGCAGCACCAAGCAAGACTTTAATTCGCATGTTTTCCCTCATTTTTCATTGTGTTTTTGCAGCTGGTCGTCGAACCTTTGTCGCTCCAATCACTCAAAATTCTGTTTTATGGCAGTAAATTAGCTTACTCGATGTACTTATAAACTTTTCAATTATTGCCAATCGCTCAGAGTTTATCACAAAACAATCAATACGCTTGTGATGTTCTTTACTTATTTAAACTATTTTTTACCTTGGATTAAATATAACCCGATGAGTCACCTTAACGCAAAAATAAGTAATAAACCTCATAAATGCAAAGCACAAAAGCATTAATTTGATTACCTATAAAAAAACCGGCACCACTTGATAACTCATGGTGCCGGTCTTATTTTGGCTGGTAGCCACTAGTTAGCAGCTACTTGAGCAAGATGTTTGCCTATTGGCTTACATCATACCGCCCATTCCGCCCATGCCACCCATACCCGCTGCGCCTAAATCAGGAGCGTCAGATGCTGGCATATCAGTGATCATCGCTTCAGTCGTGATCATCAGACCCGCGATTGATGCTGCGAATTGCAGAGCAGAACGCGTTACTTTAGTTGGATCCAGAATACCCATTTCGATCATGTCGCCATAAGTATCTGTAGCTGCGTTGTAACCGTCGTTGCCAGTTGCTGCTTTCACGTTGTTAACAACAACAGAAGCTTCTTCACCTGCGTTAGTCACGATTTGACGCATTGGCGCTTCCATCGCACGCAGAGCAACACGGATACCTACGTTTTGTTCTTCGTTATCGCCTTTCAGTGCTTCCAGTTTAGCCGCAACGCGAACTAACGCAGTACCACCACCAGCAACAACACCTTCTTCTACCGCTGCGCGAGTTGCGTGCAGAGCATCGTCAACGCGAGCGCGTTTTTCTTTCATTTCAACTTCAGTTGCTGCGCCCACTTTAATTACCGCAACACCGCCAGCTAATTTCGCTACGCGCTCTTGCAGTTTTTCACGGTCGTAATCAGAAGAAGACTCTTCGATTTGTTGACGGATTTGAGTCACACGACCTGCGATTGCAGTTTCGTCACCGATACCATCGATAATGATAGTGGTGTCTTTGTTGATAACGATACGTTTAGCTTGACCTAAATCTTCTAACGTTGCTTTTTCCAGCTCCATACCGATCTCTTCAGAGATAACAGTACCGTTAGTCAGGATAGCGATATCTTGCAGCATTGCTTTACGACGGTCACCGAAACCAGGTGCTTTAACCGCAGCCACTTTCACGATACCACGCATGGTGTTCACGACTAATGTAGCCAGAGCTTCACCTTCAACATCTTCAGCGATGATCAGCAGTGGTTTGTTCGCTTTAGCAACGCCTTCTAATACTGGCAGTAATTCACGAATGTTAGACACTTTTTTGTCGACTAACAGGATGAATGGGTTTTCCAGTTCAACAACACCCGTTTCTGGTTTATTGATGAAGTAAGGAGATAAATAACCGCGGTCAAACTGCATACCTTCAACCACGTCTAATTCGTCTTCCAGACCAGTACCTTCTTCAACGGTGATAACGCCTTCTTTACCGACTTTCTCCATTGCTTCTGCAATTAATTTACCAACAGTTTCGTCGGAGTTTGCAGAAATAGTACCAACCTGTGCGATTGATTTAGTGTCTGAACATGGAACTGACAGAGTTTTCAGTTCTTCAACAGCAGCAACTACTGCTTTATCGATACCACGTTTCAGATCCATTGGGTTCATGCCAGCAGCAACGGCTTTCAGACCTTCAGTGATAATTGCTTGAGCTAAAACGGTTGCGGTTGTTGTACCATCACCCGCTGCATCGTTAGCTTTAGAAGCAACTTCTTTCACCATTTGTGCACCCATGTTTTCGAATTTATCTTCTAATTCGATTTCACGCGCAACAGAAACACCGTCTTTGGTGATAACAGGTGATCCAAAAGATTTGTCTAAAACAACGTTACGGCCTTTAGGACCTAAAGTTACTTTAACTGCATCCGCAAGAACATTGACACCACGAAGCATTTTTGTACGAGCGTCATTACCAAATCTAACGTCTTTAGCTGCCATTATCTCTTTCCTTTAAATTCTTTTCGTTTGATGAAAGTTTTAAGTGAAAATTCTTATTCAACGATTGCTAAAATGTCGCTTTCGGACATGATTAGCACTTCTTCGTTGTCGATTTTTTCAGCTTTTACGCCATAACCGTCGTTAAAAATTACGATATCGCCAACTTTCACATCCAGCGCTTTCACTTCGCCATTTTCTAGGATGCGGCCTTGGCCTACAGCGATAACTTCACCACGAGTTGATTTCCCCGCAGCACTGCCAGTCAACACGATACCACCAGCAGATTTAGATTCGATTTCTTTACGTTTAACGATAACACGGTCATGCAATGGACGAATTTTCATTAATAGTTCTCCTACAAATAAAGTCCATACGGGTAAAAGGTCGATACCAAGGTGATCTTCACCAGTACCATGTTTCAGGAGATTGGGGTGGGTTAGTCAGACTTCAAGGGGTGGGAGATAAATTTTTTTATTATTTATCTCCCTACAAACTAAAAGGAATTAAGACTTGTGCGGATTATCTTTGTCAGAATCTGAAGATTTATCTTCAGGGACTCGATGGCTTTCACCATCAATAGTATAAGAAGGGTCGTCTTGTTTACGCTGATACTCCCCCTCAAAAGTATTACCGTTTTGATAACCTCCCCCCTGAAAACCACTTCCTGGTTGGTAAAATTTAATGTGTGGGATTAAACGCATCACAAATAATTTTTGTACTGGTGGTAGTAATAAAAGTAGCCCAATAAAGTCCGTAAAGAATCCAGGAACAATAAGTAAAAATCCTGCTAACACTAACGCCACACTTTTAATCATTTCAGCGGCAGGACTTTCACCACTCATTAATTTTTGTTGTATTTGCATGACATTTTTCATCCCTTGGTTCTTCACAAGAGAAACCCCTAAACAGGATGTGAGCACCACTAAAATTAATGTCATTAATACACCAATTTCAGCCGCGACTCGGACAAAAATGACCGACTCTATATACACCAAAATACATATCAGAATTAGTGGTAACCAGCGCACAAGTACTCCTTTATATCAATAAGCTACTGCATTTTTCGGGGGGAAATGAAAACCTTTGTGAACTATCTCTAAGAGACTACTATTCATATTCGCTTTTTTCATTAGTATAGCCATAATAATTGGGTCTCTTATCGTGATTTTCAACTCATGGATTAAGATCATTAACGATGCTTATCTGTGATTCAAATCACACAATATAAATTCTATTGCACTAATCAATCCATAAAATGATCTAGGTTCAAGGTATAGGGTGATAAAAGGCATATGATCACCCCATAAGTCAGTAGAACATAATACTGATAAAGGAGTAATAGGTGGTAACCACCTAGAAGTTTAGTTTTAGGATATATTTTTTAAAGCGCATAAACGGACAGTAACTGTAATCTAATTAAGAAGGTTCTCATGTCAAACAATACTCGTATCGAAGAAGACCTGTTAGGTAAAAAAGAAGTTCCAGCTGATGCCTATTATGGTGTTCATACTCTGCGTGCGATTGAAAACTTTTATATCAGCGACCGCACCATTAACGATGTCCCAGAATTTATTCGCGGCATGGTAATGGTTAAAAAAGCAGCCGCTCTAGCTAACAAAGAACTGCACACTATTCCTCGTAATATTGCAGACACCATCATCAAAGCATGTGACGTTGTTTTGAACGAAGGTAAATGCATGGATCAGTTCCCAGTTGACGTATTCCAAGGTGGTGCGGGCACATCACTGAACATGAATACCAACGAAGTTCTGGCAAACATCGGTCTTGAACTGATGGGTCATAAAAAAGGTGAATATGAATTCTTAAACCCAAATGACCATCTGAACAAAAGCCAATCTACCAACGATGCATACCCTACCGGTTTCCGTATCGCGGTTTATAACTCTGTTCTGAAATTAATCGATTCTGTTACTTACCTGAAAAAAGGTTTTGAAAGCAAAGCAGAAGAGTACAAAGACATCCTGAAAATGGGTCGTACTCAATTACAAGACGCAGTACCAATGACTGTTGGTCAGGAATTCCATGCTTTCGCAACTCTTCTTAAAGAAGAAGAGAAAAACTTAAAACGTAGCATCGATTTACTGCTCGAAGTTAACTTAGGTGCAACTGCTATCGGTACTGGTTTGAATACAGCGCCAGGTTATTCAGAACTGGCAGTTAAAAAATTGGCTGAAGTGACTGGCTTACCATGTGTTCCTGCTGAAGACTTAATCGAAGCAACCTCTGACTGTGGTGCCTACATCACTGTTCACGCAGGTCTAAAACGCCTGGCGATGAAACTGTCTAAAATCTGTAATGACTTACGTTTACTTTCCTCTGGTCCTCGTGCCGGTCTGAAAGAAATTAATCTGCCTGAATTACAAGCAGGTTCTTCTATCATGCCAGCAAAAGTTAACCCAGTTATCCCTGAAGTTGTTAACCAAGCATGCTTCAAAGTTATTGGTAATGATATCTGTGTAACAATGGCTGCTGAAGCAGGTCAATTACAATTAAACGTAATGGAACCCGCAATTGGTCAAGCAATGTTCGAATCCATTTCTCTGATGAGCAATGCATGTCGTAACTTAGTAGAGAAATGCGTAAACGGCATCACAGTGAACAAAGAAATCTGTGAAGCGTTTGTATTCAACTCTATCGGTATCGTGACTTACTTGAACCCATTCATCGGTCACCATAACGGCGATATCGTGGGTAAAATCTGTGCGGAAACTGGTAAGAGCGTACGTGAAGTCGTCCTAGAACGTGGACTTCTGACCGAAGCGCAGCTGGATGATATCTTCTCTGTTGAGAACCTAAAACATCCAGAATATAAAGCAAAAAGATTTGACGACTAATTGTTTATGTTTAGCATAAATAATTCTTAAGAATAAGGGCACGACTTTCCACCGGATAGCGTGCCTTTTTTCATGAATGCACACACAAATAATTAACATAAAAGTTTCATAATTTTCATTTTTGTCGAGGAGTAAACACTATGTTAGCCGTAGAATTTGTCATTGTTCTGCTGGCCATTTTTTTAGGGGCCCGTCTTGGAGGGATAGGTATCGGTTTTGCCGGTGGCCTAGGTGTTCTGGTACTCGCTGCAATTGGCGTGAAACCGGGAACCATTCCTTTTGACGTAATCTCTATTATCATGGCAGTTATTGCCGCCATCTCTGCAATGCAAATTGCGGGTGGTTTGGATTACTTGGTTGCTCAAACCGAAAAATTACTGCGTCGCAACCCAAAATACATCACTATCCTTGCCCCTATCGTGACCTATTTTCTAACTCTGTTCGCAGGTACAGGTAATATCTCATTAGCAACTCTGCCAGTTATCGCAGAAGTGGCGAAAGAACAAGGTGTGAAACCATGTCGTCCACTGTCTACGGCGGTTGTTGCAGCTCAAATTGGTATCACAGCATCACCAATTTCTGCGGCGGTTGTTTACATGGCATCAGTCATGGAAAACCCAGCAATGGTTGGCGCAGGTAACACCGTTAGCTATATCACGCTGTTAGGTATTTTATTACCTGCAACGTTCTTAGCTATCATCCTGATGTCTTTCATTATCTCTTGGACATTTAACTCTAAATTGTCTGATGACCCAATCTACCAAAAACGTTTAGCTGAAGGCTTAGTTGAACTGCGCGGTAGCCAAGTTAAAGAGATCAAACCGGGTGCTAAAGCGTCTGTTCTGCTGTTCTTACTCGGCGTTGTTGGTGTAGTTTGCTACGCAATTATCAACAGCCCAAGTTTAGGTATTGTGGCAACCCCACTGATGAACACCACTAACGCTATCCTGATCATCATGCTGACTGTGGCTACGTTAATCACTGTACTGTGCCGTGTAAACACTGATGCAATCCTGAACTCAAGTACCTTCAAAGCAGGTATGAGCGCATGTATCTGTATCTTAGGTGTTGCGTGGTTAGGTGATACTTTCGTACAGCACAACATTGATTGGATCAAAGAAACTGCGGGTGACTTAATCCACGAACACTCATGGATGTTAGCGGTTATCTTCTTCTTCTGTTCTGCGCTTCTGTACTCTCAAGCAGCAACAGCGAAAGCACTGATGCCTATGGCCCTGGCTCTGAACGTTAGCCCATTAACCGCTATCGCTTCATTCTCAGCAGTATCTGGTCTGTTCATTCTGCCTACTTACCCAACTCTGGTTGCGGCGGTACAAATGGATGACACCGGTACAACTCGCATCGGTAAATTCGTCTTTAACCACCCATTCTTTATCCCGGGGACTATCGCTGTGGCATTAGCTGTTACCTTCGGCTTCCTGTTCGGCGGTATGATCTTGTAGTCGTCAATTTACAATCAGTAAATGCAAAAAAACCGTGGCTTTCGAGTCACGGTTTTTTTATATCTGCATCTTGATACTCCCTATAGGCAACCTGAACCTGATGAATTACCTTTTAAATAAATATCTAACAAAACTCTCACTTATTTGGAGAGTCAAAAATAGATAATATTTGAAATGAATTTGTAATATAAAGAAAGAATAAGCAGTTTTAACTAAGTAGTTAAACTTATCAAAAATAGAGCGTCCATTTTCATTTAAATAAAATGAAACATTTTGACACACCCAAAATCAAATAAAATCACTAAAAATCAATTCATAACAAACTGAAAAATAAGGCATAATGAATTAAAAAAGATGATTTTATGACGCCAATAGGCTGAATCGTGATCTGCTTGATTACCAGTTGTTAATAAATGTAAAATTCAGAATTATATTCTTTTTTGTTAATCAATAATTAATTTTAAAAGAATAAATCACCAACCAATAACGATGGTCTCAAAGAGCTTACTCACCTTAAACCCGCTCACCGCTAGCTTTATTATTTTGTATTACTCTCATAGAGAGTTTAAATTAATATTTTTGTCTATCACTCTATATTTGCGTTATTTGATTTTACAAACAACGTCACGTAAATTAGTTGGAAGAAAACAGAGGGAATTATTTTCTCATACAATGTTTTCTTCAATCCTTCGTATTCACCTAAATACGATTTTTATTAAGTGATGCTGTTTGGAAGGAATGCATACAATGATAGAAATAAATGATAAAAAACCTTCTACTAAGAAGGGAATAACTATTTATACAAAAGCTGTTGGTTATGAAATTTACTTATTACGCAAGCGCCGTTTACTCAGTGGAAAAGAATTAGCTAATTTACTGAATATTTCTCAACAACAAGTTTCTCGTTATGAACGCGGTATCTGTAATATCACGATAGATATGTTAATACAGGTTTTAAATGTACTAAAAATGCCTATTCAAGATTTTTTAGACCGTGCAATCATTCGAGTTTCTATAATGAAATTTAAACTAAGCAGTATTGGCAGCAAAGATATCTCCTTGTTAAAAAATAACTTTGCAAAATAATCAAGCCACCTTGCGTTTATTATAAATACTTTAAATCACAATTAAACAATTGATTTAAAAGAAAAATACTTAAAATTAGGGTTTTTCTCCACATTGATTACACATAAATCAAATATTTAAATTCATCTAAAATAATGGTGATACTTTATCTTATCTAGATGATCTATAAATATAGTTATTTATACTTATTAAACCAAACGTGAATATTAACAACTCAGCCACATAAAAAATATTAATGTAATCCATTCAAATTAATAAATTTCAAATTTAATAATAGGGTGGGTTACATTTTCAAAAAATAAAATCAATAACACCCTAAATTATTAACTTAGGGTAAAGGTAATACTCTCTTTATAACGGAGAGAGTATCCCCTTTATATCTAAGGAATAGAGTAAAGGAAATTAACTAACTTTAAATTGAATGCTTATAACTGATGTAACCTGAATTTAGTCTAGGTAAATAGATAATATCGTACTCTATACGTATATATCTATAGTAAAACTGCGACATGGAATATGACCTTTATATCATCAATTTGATTATTTAACTTTGGACAAATAGGAATCTTAATTATGTCATTTAAAACAACGGTACTTTCTACTGCATTATTTATGGGTCTGTCTGCGGTAAGTCTAAATGCACTGGCGGCACCTTCAGCGGAAGTGACTCTGCAAGGCATTCTGACTAACACAACCTGTGACGTCACCATTAATGGCGGTAAATCTGTCTTAAACGTCGGTGTTTTAAAAACATCGGTTGGCGAAGCGGACTCTGACTTCTCTGCAGTCAACGCAATGTCCTCTACAACCGTTGATATGCCCGTGACTTTAGTCGGCTGTGCTAAGGGTGAAGAAGGTAACTTAATCATTCAAGGCATTACTTCTGTGGGTAACAACCAACAAGACCTCTTTGTTGCGACAGATTCACAAACTGTGGGTTTTATGATTGAAGATAAAGACAACAAGCGCATCACCAACGGTAGTGGCACAAAAGTTGACATTGGCGCAGATGAAACCGCTGCGCAATACACCTTCAAAGTCGGTATGGCAACAGCGACAGATGCACCTGCTGCTGGCTCTTACAGCGCGCCAATCTTAGTTTCTTATATCGTTAACTAATTCGATTGAGTTAACTGTATCAACTTAGGTAAGACAGCATCACCGTCTTACCTCCCTTTTCCTAACGAGTGAGATAAGGATAGACAAATGCGACATAACCGATTTATGCAAGGGATCTGCAGTGGCTTGCTATTGCTATCTGCTTCATCGTTAGCTGGGGTGGCGATTGACACGACTCGCATTATTTTTTCTGCCAGCGATAACTCAACAGGAAAGAGTGTTGGCATCACGAGTTCAAGTCAATCAGTGACCCCGTATTTAGTCAAAGCGCAAATCTTGCAAACCCCCTATGGGGATAACGGTGAAACCCCGTTTGTGGTGACGCCGTCGTTATTCCGGTTGGAGCCAAGCTCGACCAATCAGGTGCGCATCATGAAAAAAAATGGGGCGCTGCCGAAAAATAAAGAGTCGGTCTTTTATTTTCGTACCGTTGCCATGCCAACTAGCGAAAAAGGGCTAAATACCCCCCAAAATAATATTGATGGCGCGGTGCAAGTCTCCACGGGTAACGTGATCAAGCTGTTCTATCGCCCTGATAATTTGGGAATGACCCAGCCACAAGCGATGAAATCGCTGACATTTTCGAGTGTGAATAATGGGGTTAAAGTGACCAATCCTTCCCCCTACTACATCACCTTAGACTCCTTAAAAATTGCCAATAAATCGGTGCCTCTGAGCGCGACCGCGGGCAATAACATGATTGCCCCTTTTGGCAGTTTTACCTATTCCCATGTTCAACGACAAGGCACGGTGGAATGGAAGGCCATTAATGACTATGGCGGAAAGGATGAATTTCATGCGCAGATTCACTAAATCATGGCCGATTTTTTTTGCCCTGTTCTTGAACGGATGGCAAATCGCGCAGGCAGAAAAAACCGAAATCCGAGCTGTTATTACGGATGATGTAGGGTGTGAGATCCGCATCCCAAACGCATTGCAGTTTACACCTAAGCGGACATCCGATTTCACCGGTGCCATTACCACCCATGAAATTAAGCCCTTAAAAGCGCAATTTATCTGTGTGGATAAAACCGGCAATCTCACCCCGAAAATTACGTTACAAGGCAACACTCCTTATAACGAAAGCACCATTTTCTTAGATGGCACCCCAAACAGCACGGGGTTTATGTTACGCCTTAGCGATGGCACACCACTCTCTTTGAGTGATTTTTACGACCCAAGCAAAGCATTTAAACGGGGTGAGCAAATTGCCTTAACGCCACTGACTAAAGATAACGCTCACCAAACCGAAGAAACGTTTTTGGTGGGGTTAGTGGGGCCCATTGATGGGGAGGCAACCCCCGGTGAATTCTCAGCCTCATTGACGTTTAACCTTATTTTTCAGTAATACCTAAAAATAGGAAATCATCATGACACTGACTAAACAGTCACTCTATTCCCTGCTCATCCCCACAGCCTTGTATGTGGCAAGTATGGGGCAATCCGCGATGGCGGCAACCTCGGCCACCACCAAAATCAGTGCCAGTATCGTTGGGGGCGGCTGCCAAATTACCGCGCCCCCAACCGTTGCGATCCGTAACGGGGATCTTATTCCTGCTGAAGAAATCACCACGACCAGTGATATCAGCGAAACCTTTGATCTCACCATTCTTGGCTGTAAAGGTTACGGGTTAACCCCTTCGATAACCATTGAAGGAGATACCGATAGTGTCTCCGGTGAAGCACTGTTTGTGAGTACCGGTACCACCAGTACGGGTTATGGCATTTTATTATCCACGGACGGTAATGGTAATTTTAATAAAAGTGACAATCTGGCAACGGATAAAAAAATCACGGCACTCGCCACCACTGAATGGAGTAAAACCTTTGCCAGTACATTGGATGGAACCATTCCACTGAAGGCAACGGTCAGTTGTGGGAATTGCACCGCCAATAACCTACAAGGTGGCGAGTTAACCGCCTCAGTGACGTTTAATTTTTTCTATAACTGATTTTGAAGGCTGTTAATAACAATGATACGAAAACTTTCTTTCTTTAGCGTGATTGTAGGGTTGCTATTACCAGCCGGTGAATTACAGGCAGGCAGTGCCTCAACCACCCTCTCATTTTCCGCTTTTTTTTATGGCGGTAGCTGCGATGTGACTGTGCCAAGTACGGTTACCTATAACAATGGTGCGCCACTCTCTGACGATGCCATCCCAAACAGTCAACAGAATAGCCAATTCACATTAACCCTCTCTGGGTGCCAAGGCTATTTTTTAACACCCAGAATTGCGGTTAAAGGGAATACCTTCACGGCGGATAACAACGAGCAGCTGTATGCCGATGCCTCCAGCACCACAAAAGGCTATGGCGTTAAGCTATCCACCCCGGGGAATACGGTTTTCAATGCCAATGACAATACCGCGAAACCAGGCAATGAGGTAATTACCATCAAAACATGGCCATCAGTTGGAACCAGCGATGTGGAGAGATTGAATAGCTCACTCAATTTTAATGCCGTTCTGGCCTGCGGTACCTGCACCGCCAGTGACAATTTACAAAACGGTGAACTCATTGCCACCGTCACCTTTAGTTTCTTATATGATTAATTGGGTAATCCGTATGTTTTCGACTCGTATCTCTGACTATCGCGCGCTGATTATTCTGTTGATTTGCAGCAGTTTTTCGTCGCTCTCCTTCGCCGCAGAAGGCGGACTGCGTTTAGCCCAAACGCGCGTCGTCTTCGATGCAGCGAACCCCAATGCCAAAATTGCCATTAAAAACAGCAGCCCGCAGGTTTACTTAATCAAAGCGGATGTCATCAATACACCCGAGGGCAATGCACACCAACCCGCACCGCCGTTCATTGCAACGCCGCCGATGTTTCGCTTAGAAAAAGAGAGCCAAAACACGCTGCTCATTGTGCGTAATGGCACGGCAGAGCTCCCCGTCGACCGAGAATCGGTGTTTTATTTAAGTTTATTAGCGATCCCGTCCACCGCAAAAGCTAACGCCCCCGAAGGCGAGATGACCAGTGCGCAAGTTTCGGTGGGGATCCGCAATGTCATCAAGCTGTTTTATCGCCCGAAAGGGTTACCGATGAATATCGAGATCGCCTCAAGCAAGCTGACGTTTCATATTCAAAATCAACAGATTACCGTAAGTAACCCAACGCCTTATTACATCACATTAGCGCAATTGAGTGTGGATCAGAACCCTGTCGATGTACGCGAACGGGGTCCGATGATTGCGCCCTTTTCCACCCAAACGTATCCCATGAAAGCGCATGGCACACACGTGGAATGGCGAGTGATCACCGACTACGGAGACATGAGCACCGCGTATCAGGGGAGTATTCAATCAGGAGCGATCAGCGATGAACAACCTTAATTTATCAACGATTAAAAAGTCGGTGTTATATTGCCTGATGAGCCCAATCGCCCTATTGGCGGCGCTTGTTGCCCAGCCTGTATGGGCAAATAACATCCAAGACCAAATCAATGGACTCACTCTGCATTCAACCCGTGTTATCTATCCCCAGGATGCGAAAAATGGGGTGACGTACACGCTCACCAATAATACGACGATACCGTATTTATTGCAGGCGCGCCTATTACCGTGGGAAGGGAATGCATCAAGTCAAACTGATAGCGATAATACCGAAACCGCCGATGACAATCTGACCGCCTTTATTGCCTTACCGCCGTTACAGCGCTTTGAACCCGGTGAAACGCTCACATTACGTATTCTTCAAAAGCATCATTTACTCACGCAAGATAAAGAGTCGATTGCGCAGTTGTCACTGACCGCGATCCCCGCGCAGTCAAAAGAGACCGTGGAAGGTGCTCACATGGTTCTGGCAGTACAAAATAATCTGAAGCTGTTTTACCGCCCCGCGGGATTACCCGAACACAATTTCGACCATATCGCCGAACAACTGCAATTTCAGCGCACAAAAAACACGCTCACGCTGAAAAATCCCACGCCGTTTTATGTCACGTTGGCATCCCTGTCGGTGGGGAAAAACGATTTGGATTTAAGTCCGTCACGCATGGTTCCCCCCTTCAGTGAGAGGCAATGGCCCCTTGATGCCAGCCATACGGCGAATGATATCCATTGGCGATTCATTGATGACGAAGGCGGAAATGACACAATGAGAACACGCCAACTCTCAGCCATGTAACTGCACCATACAGATAAACACATTCACCCGATGCGCATTCACAACGGGGGGATTCTTGCATTCGCAAGATAAAGGAAGATCATGAAAAAAGCCCATAAAATTGCTGAGCATCAGCCAAAAACTCCTTTTTTCCGTTATCACCCGCTAGCCTGTGTATTGCTATTGGCGGTGGCGCCAACACAGGCCGACGATTACTTTGATCCCAGTTTTTTAGGGGTGGCCGGTGAAAATACCGACGTGGATTTATCCGCCTTTTCACAAGCCGGTGGCGTTGCAGAAGGGGAATACACCGTGTCCGTTTTTGTGAACCAGCAGGACGTGGGGCAATTCACCCTCAATTTTATCAAAAATGCCCACGGTGACATTGCGCCTGAACTCACCCCTGAACAGCTCGACACGTTTGGGGTCAATGTGCCACACATTCCGGTGCTCAAAGACTTACCGAAAGGCGAGTTAATTTCTGATTTAGGCGCACTGATCCCCCAAGCGACCACCCGATTAGATTTATCACGCTTACGATTAAACATCAGCGTGCCACAAGTCGCGATGCAGTCTCTCATCAGCCGCAATGCGGATCCGTCATTATGGGACGATGGCATTCCCGCCCTGATGGCGAACTATAACGTCAGTGCCGGTCACACCACGAGCCGCTATGATCATGGCAAAAAAAATCAAAATACCAACATCTTTGCATCCGCGCGATTGGGCGCCAATGCGGGACCGTGGCGCCTGCGCAGCAACCTCACCCATTCCCGTTTCGAATACAGTGGGGGGCATAACTCATCCGCCACGACGAACACGCAAACCTACTTCTCGAATACCACCCTATCACGGGATATTCGGGCTTTGCGCTCGACATTGTTAGTGGGGGAAAGTAGTACTGGCAGTGATGTGTTTGATGGCGTGCCCTTTAAGGGCGTGCAACTGACCTCCAACGAACAGATGTTGCCGAGCCAATTACGCGGCTATGCGCCGGCTATCAGTGGCGTTGCCAACAGTAACGCCCGCGTCACGATCCGCCAAAATGGTAATATCGTGTATGAAGCTTATGTGGCGCCGGGGCCTTTTTATATCAATGATATCCAGCAAGCGGGGTTATCTGGGGATTATGACGTCACGGTCACTGAAGCCGATGGCGCTGAACGCCAGTTTGTGGTGCCCTATTCATCTTTACCCGTGATGCTGCGCCCCGGCGGCTGGAAATACGAAGTGGCATCCGGTCGTTATAACGGTAACTTGACCACCAGCTCGCGTCGCTCTGATTTTATTCTCGGTACTGCTGTTTATGGGCTGCATAACGATGTCACCCTGTATGGCGGCGCCTTGCTGGCGAAAGATTATCAATCTCTGAGTTTGGGAACGGGGGTCTCTTTAGGTGACTTCGGTGCGGTTTCCACGGACGTCACTCACTCATCGGCTAAATTTACGTATTCCAACCCAGTAGCTAGCACCAGCGAGCGAAAAACCGGGCAATCCTATCGTATTCGTTATTCAAAAAGCTTAATGGCCACAGGCACGTCGGTAGATTTAACCGCATTACGTTACTCCACTGAACATTTCTACAATTTCAGTGAATTTAACAGCCAAGGCTATCGCCTTGAGGACGGTCTTAGCCCGTGGACATTACAACGTCGTCGCAGCAGCTTCCAAACCCAATTGAGCCAGCAAATGCAACAGTACGGTTCACTGCATTTTCGGGCTAACCGCGATGATTACTGGGGAAGTAGCCGAACCTTAACCGGTTTATCCATGGGCTACAGTAACAGCTTTAAAGGGATCAGTTACGGGGTGAACTACAATATTGACCGCGTGAAAGACAGTCGCAATAACTGGCCGGAAAACCGCCAGCTCTCCTTCAACTTAAGCGTGCCGTTTAGTGTGTTTACTCAAGACCGTGATTTGCAGTCGATTTATGCCACCTACTCCATGAGCCATGACCAAAACGGGCGCACGCAAAATAACAGCGGTCTCAGTGGCAGCGTTATGGATGGCAAGCTGTCTTATGGCGCGTCACAAAGTTGGGGAAATAAAGGGCAAATTGCGAATACCAACCTGAATGCCGGCTACCAAGGTGATAAAGGCAGTATCAGCGGGGGCTATAGCTATAGCAACAATGCTCAGTCCATCAATATGAACGCCAGTGGTGGTGCGCTACTGCATGCCGACGGGCTAACCTTAAGTCGTTCGATGGGCGATTCCGTTGCCCTCATCA
Source organism: Providencia sp. PROV202 (assembly GCF_028479565.1). Lineage (NCBI taxonomy): Bacteria > Pseudomonadati > Pseudomonadota > Gammaproteobacteria > Enterobacterales > Morganellaceae > Providencia > Providencia sp. PROV202. The sequence goes on from NZ_JAMPNV010000020.1 coordinate 53,795, forward strand.
GTGCGCCGGGCGCCGAGGGTGTCAGTGTTAATGGCGGAACCGCCGTGACCGATTGGCGAGGTTACGCCGTGGCGCCTTACCTCTCCGACTATAACAAAAACAGCATTGGCTTAGACCCCAGTACGCTGCCTGAAAATGTCGATTTGCCGCAATCTAATACCAACGTTTACCCAACCAAAGGTGCGGTGGTGAAAGCCGACTTCCGTACCCGTATCGGCTACCAAGTGTTAATGACCTTAAAGCACGGTGCCAAATATGTGCCATTTGGAGCGATTGCCACCTTAATGTCCGATAACAGTGCTGACAACATGAGCAGTATTGTGGGGGATGGAGGACAAGTGTACCTCACAGGGTTACCAGAAACAGGGGAATTGTTGGTGAAATGGGGGGACACGGCCGCACAGCAATGTCAGGTGAAGTTCGATTTGCGCCATGTGGACGTCTCCGCCGATATGCCTATCCGCCAAGTGTCTTATCGCTGTGTCAGTGGGCAACCGCAAGCTCAACCTGTGGCAACGACGACACCCGAAGTGGCTCAGCAGATGACCATGCCGCTGGAAAATAGCGAACCATTCACTCAAACACCACCCAAAACGCGTTGGTTACAGTCACCAGCAGGAGAAAAATAATGCGATTAGATCATAAAAAATACTGGCTACAGACACCTGCAGGGATAGCTCGCTCACACATGAGAATGAATCAGATCTTCGTAATAGCACTTATTTAATATAGTTAAAATAAATCTTTGCTTAGTTATATTTCCAAGACCTGGAAGGTAAAAATAATGAAACTGAATAATAATTTCTCAACTGATTTTCAGCACGAAATTGATAATAAGTCAGCGATTTATCAGTCATATAAAGCTGACAAATCATATCCGTTACTATCGGGAAAGAGATTGATGTGGGCGGCGATGGTCATGAATATGGCGATATTACACTCAGCTCAGGCAACAGAACTGACGGTTTATATAGGGTCTGGCTCGACTTTCTGGTCAAATGCTTCCCGCTCAATTACTGGGAATCATATTGCCTCCACTGATAGTACGGGCCCTAATGGTTGGGCATTTCGCTGGAATTTAGTTCCTGATACTAACATAAGTAGTGGTTGTGGTAGTTCTAGTTATGGCTTTGTTGATATCACTAGCCTTGGAATACCTCCGAAGGTTGGTATGAAAATTGCGGATGGTATAATTTTGTATTTTACTCAAGGTAATCTCAAAAGTTCATTAACTGTAACGGTACCACAACGACCAGAAGCGACCGCAAGCCTAAGTGCTGACGGCACAATGTCAAATTTAACAAACAGCAGCGCTGGCTACAATCAGAGATTATGCGCAAGTCTGCCTAGCAATACTGCAGTAAGAGATAATGCTACTGTTAATACGTCCCTGACTAACGGAAAATTAGCGGTCTATGTGGATAAATCTGCGAAATCAGGCACATACAATATCCCTGCTATATATCTTGTTTCTGACACTAAGTATGCTTTGTCTGGTCTTGTTGCTGCGGGGGGAACACTGACTGTAAAATATCCTCCATTATCCTGCTCTGTTTCCGCGCCACCTAAGATTGATTTTGGAAAAGTGAATATTTGGGAGTGGGAGGGAAATACTTCCGGCACGCCAGGAGGGAACCGCAAAGATATTTTAGGGTCAGTTGATGGGAATTTTACAATCAACTGTACTGCTGACGGTGATTCATATGCCCCTGCCAAATTGACGCTTAAGGGGGATGTTCAAGAATATGCAAACGACTTAAAAATGACCATGGATGCTACCGGTGAACTCGCTCCTGCCACGGTGCGTGCCTCCATAAAATCAATTATTGCTCCCTGTGAGAGTGGCGGTACTAGTTTTGGTACCGGAGGTAAAACCCCACCTTCAAACGAAGTGAATTTGGGGGAGCTAACTGTCGGTCAAAATTTAATCCCTTACCGTTTTAGCCTCTGTGCACTTGGGCAAGGCTTTAAATCCGGCGCCGCCTCTGCTTCTGCGACCGTCACCATTGATTGGGAATAACCCACCTCACCGCTTAGTGGTTTTCACCACACACCACTAAGCCCATATACTTCAATGATAAGAATCTCATGATAGCCACTCACCGCCACCGCTTTCTAACGCTACTGCTTATCGGGCTTCCAATGCTGTTATGCCGCCCTGCACTTTCGGCAACATCCTCAACCTCCCTTGAGCAAATTCACGACCTCGGCGTGCAATCCATCAATGGCGATGGCGTCCCTGTTGACCTCGCAAAAGGGCGTTACTATATTCAGCAATCCGCTTTGCAGGGTTACCCTCTCGGTCAATACCATTTGGGTATCCTGTTTTTTACCGGAGAAGGCGGTCCTCAAAGCTCAGCCTGTGCAACATGGTGGCTGAAAAAAGCTATCGCCGCAAATAACGAAGTACAAGCGATGGCGCAAGAAGTGTTAGATGACATTCAGGACGAGATGAATGTCACAGCGGACGAGTTTGATGAACAACATTGCCAACAATATTCGTACTCCTTAGTCCGTTCTCCGATGACTGAGCCCGTGCAATCTGAATCACGCGTTGACACACTTGAGTTAGCCGCCAAGGGAAATCATGCATTACTGGAGGCATTAAAAAGCCATAAACCGCACCGGATTTATACCTCTATTCGGGCATTACAAAATGCGCTAACGACAATATGGCAACCTATTGCCCAGCATCGTGAACGCCTGTTGCTCGCCTCAGCACATAACGCCCACCTCCAGCAACAAACAGCGCCAGCAGGAAACGAAGCCGTTTCTGATGAACCCACGGAAGTGATCATTACCCTCGTGCTGCCCCCGTCAGAACAAAGACGTGAAACTGAACAGGCAGAATCAATGCCAATCGACATGCCTAGCAAGCCGATAGAAGTCACGATCCCCACGACAAAAAAAACCTCGGTGAGCACCAATTTAGGCGGCGATATTCGTTCTGCATCCTCTCGCCATTACACGCTACAACTAGGGAGTGCTGCCAGCGCTGAAGGGCTTTATGAACAAGCTCGTCGACATAAATTGAGTAATTATTTGGTGTATGAAACCGTCAGAAATAACCACCAATGGTATGTGCTCGTGTATGGCGAATACCCGTCAATCCGCTCAGCCAAACACGCCATACAAAATTTACCTTCTGCGTTTCAACGGGATAAACCGTGGGTGCGCAGCATTCAACATGTTCAATCTGAACTGAACTAATATATCGATGTTTAGGTAAGTGAATCTTGCTTACCTAACCCCTTCCCCCTCACCCATCCGCCGCAAAAACTGTTGTTGATAACGCCACAGTGTTTTGGCGTCAACACAATGATAATCCAAACCAAATTGCAGCGCGGTTTGCTGAATAATCTTAGCAAGGGCGGGATAATGCCGATGGTGCCAATTGGGAAAAACATGGTGCGTTAGGTGTAAATTCAACCCACCGAGCCAATAAGTCAACCATGTCGGTGTGGTTTGCCAATCGTAGGTGGTTGAAAATGTATGAGTATAAAATCCTTGTGCCATTCGTCCCGATTCTGGCGGCGTATAAAAGGTGGCTTTTGCCCAATGAGTACCCAAAATCAGCACCACAAAAATAAATGACGCGAACATTTGGCTAAGCAGATAAACACCCAGCAACGTGCCAATACCGATGCCATAAGGGGATAACACCCAATAGGGTAATAATAATGCCAATGCAAGATGCAGCATTTTACTTAGCAAAAATATACCAATACCTTTTACACCTTGGTGGCGCATTTTTGGCGCGACACGCGTGAAATGAAAACGGTCAAACCAATCGTAGCCCCAAATCAGCGCGGGAAACGTCATTGCCGCTATCAACGGCCAATACAAATGCTGCCAACGCATAAACGGATACCAGCGCTGGTATGGGGTTTGGCGCAATAAAAAATTCTCTTCAATATCCAGATCATAATCACGGACATTAGTATGGGAATGGTGAAAAACAATGTGCCGCACACGCCAACAATCGGGATCTAACCCTAAAGGAATAGTCACCCAAAAGTTCACAATCCGGTTAAGCGCCCCTCGCTGAAAAACAGCGTTGTGGGAAGCATCGTGCACCATATTAATCGCCAGCAATAAGGCAAAGAAAATAAACAGTGGGTAACCAATAAAAAAAGCCACACTCCCTTGAGAGCTCAGCATAACAAAATAAGCGCTAAAACAAGCAATAACCAATAACGCACTTTTCAGGAAGGCTTTTCCATTCGCAAAGCGGTGCTCCCCACATTCTTGCAAGTATCCGTTTGCGGCCCGCTGTAATTCACGATGGAAAGCAAGGTCATCTTTCTGACGAAACGCCAGCGGAGGTAATGGGCTAGGCTTGAACATCATCGCTATCCACAACAGTTGATCCAATGCCGATGAGCACACACACACTGTGTAGCCATAACAGTGTGCTAGCCACCAGCCAGAATGGCGTCAACCAACCTGCAATGATGATCAATAACAGCGTCATACTGGCAACCGCAAACCAGCTCCATTTTCCCCAACCATAACCGCTCGATAAGCCAGACAACGCAACAGTCCCCGCCGCCAGCAGCAGAAATAACCCAACTTGCTCAAGGGTCGTTCCATTAAAACCGTACCCATAGCGATACACATAGCCAATCACCAACGTGAACAGCAGCAATGTCCCACCCACTAGCCCTATTTTTCCGGTGTGATACCGAGGAGAATGGTTCGGTTTATTCACTTTTTTCACACCCAAGATACGCAAAAATGGGCGATTACTGTCAATCAGTGGGTTTTCGGTAGCAGCTTCTCCGCCGATACCGTATTGATGCGGCGTTTCAGGGGATTCAGAAAACGTCCCAAATAGCTTGTCCCAAATAATGAAACTGCCGCCAAAGTTACGATTGGCGTATCCGCCCGTTTTAATATGGTGAACCCGATGATGATGCGGTGTCACCATCCACGCTTCCAACCATTTAAAACGGGGAATTAACCCACTGTGGTTAAAAAATTGAATGGTGTAATGAAGCACAGATACCGTCATAAAGACGGTGAGCGGCACGCCCATCAACGCCAATAACAGAAAGAACGGAATCGAAGTGAGTGAGGAATACCACGAATTACGTACCCCTAACGAGAGATTAAAATGCTCCCCTTGATGGTGCACCACATGCACGGCCCACAAAAGACGGTAACGATGGTGCAAACGATGCAGCCAATAAAAACCTAAATCCCAAGCGATTAACGTAAACAACCACACCAGCCACATTGGCCAGCTATCGGTAAGACCAAAAGAAAAATGCGTGACCACAAAACCGTAGCAAAATAACTCTAACCCACGGAATAACCACAGCATGATATGCCCAGAATTAAGGTTAAAAACCACATCTTGCCAACTGAATGAAACGCGCTTTTGGCGAGCAATAATCAGCGCCTCCACCATCACAATCAACACCATAAAGATAATGGGAAATGTCAGTTCATTCATCGCACTCTCCGTGACGGATTAGCCGCCAATAAGCGAAACGTCAGTAAACGAACAACCGTTATCGCTATCCACGCACAAGCCGCGCCGCCAACCACATCAATAAACAGGTGCCGCTTCAGCATTAAGACAGAAAAAATAATCATCAACGCCCACAATAGCCACAAGAGGTTTCTCAAAAATTGGTCTTTTCGACACAAAGCCCTCCATGCAATTAACGTCAACGACACGTGGAGCGAAGGCAGCATATTTTGCGACGTATCCACCTGCAATAACCCGGCAAGCACCAGCTGAGTCAACCCGCTGCCTATATTTTGAGGAAATTCGGCTGTGGTTGGATAAATCAGATATACCGTGCCAGATAGCATCGCACAGAGGATCATCTGCCACATTAACGGCTTCACTTTTTCTGCGTGACTCAGCAGATAACCGCAAGGAATAAAAAGGAAAAAAGAGAGATAAAGCCATACCGCATTTGGCGAATAACCGATGGCATCATCAATCAGTGTGGGGGAAATGACATGCGCGGAAGAGTAAATATGCCCCGTCAAAGAGTAAATAAACCCAACACATCCCCAACCTAATAGTAAATACCCCACACGCTGCCATACTGACATCGACGTTATCATGACGCCTCCCGCGTGATCCGCCGACGTTTGATTGCCATTACGGTCACGGGCAAGGCTGTGTTGAGTTGCCAATGAAGATGCTCAGTCACTGCGCCTTGCAGTTCAAAGTAGTCAGTTAGTGCTTGCTTACATGCTAACAAAGCCGCGTCTTCACAATCCGCGGATAAGGTGAATAACTGCCCTTGTTGATGAAGTCGGTAATCTGCTTCCGTTGGTAAAGTATTACATATCACTCGGTTACAGGCGTCCGCAAACAGGGTTATTGGCTCACCTTGTTGGTTGGCTAACACCAATTGATCATCGCTACGCCCTTCGATGCGTTCAATAGCTATTTGCGCATCGCCGCAGGGGCATGGGGTCTCTCTAACGACCAAGATATCATCCAGTTGATAGCGCACAATGGGCTGAGTTTGCCGCGTAAAATCGGTGATAATCGGTGAAAAACGGCGCTCATCAATCCACTGTTTTTCAATATGCAAAAAAGCTTCATTCAGATGCAATGTGCCATGAGGGCAGGTGCAACCAAGAAAACCTTCCGTCGCTTGGTACACTTCGCCAACATCTGAAAAAACAGCTTTTAGCTGTGCTTTATCATCTGCATTTAGCACTTCCGCCACTGATATCACCCTTTTTGGGGTTAGTGAGCACTCATTTCGCTGCTGGCGTTTTGCGATTTCCACCAGCACCTGAGCAGGAGCAACAATAATGGTAGGCTGCCATTGATTAAGTACAGCGAGGTGTTCATCGAAATCCCCCAGCAAGTCGTAAAAGCGAAATGAGAGCCAGCGATTATTCACACTTTCGTATAAGTTATTGTTTGCACGTAGAAACAGTGCAACGCGTTCCCCTGCAAATAATCCATCCGGCAGCATTTTAGCAAGCATGGTTCCCGACCAGCGAGCTTGCTCGTCAGGGCTGACCACAAATACCCCGCGCTTTCCTGATGTCCCAGACGATAGCCCCACACTGAATTTTCCCACTGTTGGGGAGAAATCTCGGGAAGATTCACTCTGTTTTGCGCAGGCAAGCAGCTCATCCACTTTCAGCCCTTGGGTATTCATGCGGTCAAAATGCTGCATCATCAAGGCTTTATTCATCACAGGCCACTGAGTAAGTGCTTGCTCACAATATGCCGAAAAATAGGGACTGCGCCGTAAAAAACGCTGAGTAAATGCCGACAATTTTCGCTGTTGATATCCTTCTAGCGCTGCACGATCCGTAAAACGCAGTCGGCGAGCCTGCCAGTAATGCCACAGAATTTTCAGCAGTTTCACAGCTCGCCCTCATGACACAGTTGGATCGGTATCTGGCGTTTATCAATCTGATGCAATTTATTGAGCGTATCGTAATAGGCTTGGCGGTCATCCATAATTAAATTCGCTACCGCCATTGGTCCGCGTAATTCTCGGTAATTCGTTGGTGACCATGCCGCATCCCCCGCCAGCAAGATCCAGCCGTCATCCGTCGCGACACACAGCCCTGTATGCCCCGCGGCATGACCCGGCAGCGGTACTGCAATTAAGGTTTTTTCAGGGTTTATTGCATAACCAAATCCTAATTCGGCTAAAGCTTCGGGCAGCTCAATATGCTCAAAACCTTCATAAAACCGCGCTCTTTCTTCGAAATCTTCGGGTATCAATCCGCGCACAAAGGCTTTACGTAATGCGGAAAATCCGGTTAAGTCACGGTTTTTTTGCCACCCTTCCCCCGAACAGATCAACGGTACAGAGGGGAAATCCCGCAACCCCGCAATATGGTCACCATGGAAATGAGAAATAATCACCCCAGTAATATCAGCGGGCGTGATGCCATCTGCCTTGAGCTGAGAAACGAGAGCATCTTTGGTATCAAAATAAACAGGCGTAACCGCACGATACAGCCGCATAATCCCCTCACGGGTATGGTCATAAAAGTGGTCTGCATACCCCGTATCAAATAGCCAGCGCTGACCATGCCCCTCAATCAGCCATGCCCGCGCGGGGAATTTACACGCTTTCATACTGGCACCTTTGAGGGCAACACAACCGGGATGGGTGCAATATCCCACTTCAAAGACCCGAATGTTCATCATGGTTTGCCCTCTTGATTTTCGTTAAGCCATTTTGCTGTGCGTGCAATGCCCTGCGCCATGGAATAGCGAGGGTGGTAACCGAGTTCCTGCTGAGCGCATTCATTATTTAAAATCATCGTGAAATAAGCAGCACCGAGGCTATAACGGGTTAATAACGGCTCTTTTCGCTGCATAATCGCCAATTTTTCTAAGCAGAATGCCACACCGTATAATAGCGAATAAGGGGCTGATTTAATCTGACACGCCGTTCCAGTTTGTTCAAACAGCATTCTTAATGTCGTGGCTAACGGTTGAGGATCTTGGTTGGTGATATTAAATATCGAGCCACTTTTTAACGGTTTTTCGGTTGCCAACATCATGGCATCCACCACATTTTCAACGTAGGTCAAATCGAAGGCATTTTTGCCCCCTGCCGGCAGTACCAATTTGCCATGGCGGGTGCGGACTTGTGCCATCAAACGCGGCAATAAAACCCGATCATGAGGCCCAAATAATCCTCTAGGGCGCAAAATCACAAAGGTGGTTGAAGGATAATTCGGCACTATCTTGGCAATTTCTTGCTCGGCAAGGAACTTCGTTCGCGCATAATCATTGGCAAATTGCGTGTTATTCGTTGATTCGAAAATATTGTGCTGGTGAGTAAAATTAAAATAGATAGCTGGTGTGGAGATATGCACAAACCGCTCGATGCCCTGCTCTGCCGCGGTCTGCGCCAAGGTTTTGGTTGCTTGCCAATTAATGGCTTCAAATGTTTCACGCGCACCCCATGGCGCCGACAGTGCGGCGCAGTGCCAAACTGCCTGACACCCTGCCATCAATTCGTGCGCGGTTTCAGGGGTCAACTGTGCTAATTCAACGGGAATAAATACCGCCCCTGCATCCGTTAATTCCTGACCAATAACCAAATCACGCCCGCAAGCTACCACCTGATGCCCATCACGTAGCAAGATTTCTGTGGCATTGCGCCCAAGCCCACTGGTCGCGCCTGTCACTAAAATTTTCATGGGATCAAAACCAAGGCTGATAACGCCAAACCGGCTGCGGTTCCTACCAACATTACGTGGGATTTACCATAAAAACGGTCGGTGATAATGGCTTCATGTAGCGCGGAAGGAATTGATGCCGCCACTTGGTTGCCATGTGTGGCATAGATATCGACTAACTGTTCGGCTGTGACACCAAGACGTTTACGCATATGTTCCAAGGATAAGTGGCTCGCTTGATGGGGAACCACCGTGTCTATCTGCGCTAAGGTCACTCCCGCTTGAGACAGTATTCTCTCCATAAAATCCTCAACCATGGCGGATGCCATCTTGAATAGCGGTTTGCCTTTCATGTGGAATAAGAAATCGCTCGGCTCCATACCTGAGCGTGGATTACGGCGAGTCCCCCCCGCACGAATTTCACAGAGATCTAATCCTTCAGGATAGGTTTCCAAGCGAAATGCCAAAATGCCACTATGCCCATCACCGTGCTCAACAAGTGTACAAGCTGCGCCATCACCAAAGATCAGCGAAGATTCTTCATGCTCCCAATCGATCCCACGAGAAGCAATATCCGCAGAGACAATCGCAATTCGACGATACTGATGGGTTGCGAGTAGCCCACCCGCGATTTGCAATGCCGATAAATAACTCACACAGCTCGCATTCACATCAAAGCAGGCAATACCCGAATGAAGTGCTGAACTTGCAAGAATATGAGCTGCGCTACAAGGTAGGGCTTGAACGGGAATAGCCGAGGCACAAATCAAGGCATCCACTGAAGCAGGATCAATATGGTGGCGAGTTAATGCATCGTGAATTGCTGCTGCAGCTAATTCAGCTTGGCTATCCGTATTGGATGCATGGTAGCGCCAGCGGATCCCTGAGCGCTTTTCAACGTAACCGTTCGGCTTATTTAGCTGCTTATCCAAATCCATCGACAATATTTTATGTGTGGGTAGTGCGATGCCAGAAGCAATAATTTTCAGTGGCACAAACGTGTTGGGGTTAAGCATTTTTTACCTATTCTTGTAGTTTATTGCTTTATTACCCTTTCATTTATCAAATAACTCGTCGTCATGGTATCGGAAAAAGTGCATATAAAATAAATATTGGATAAGTTAGCTTATTTTCCATCAAATAAATGCGCTTCGCTTTTATTTCAAAGATGGCGCCCCATATTCAATACTCGAGCCACATTGAATGCTGTATTTTCTAAGTTTTCTGCACCCTGCTTAAGTGCCTCACTAAGCGAAGACAATCTTGGAAGAATACTAAATACCGCTGTTACACCTTCTTGGTGCAGCCCTTCCACCCCATCCCCTAACACACCACTTAATGCAATAACCGGAACCTGATGTTTTGCCGCGAGTCTCGCAATACCAAGAGGCGCTTTTCCGCCAGCAGTCTGCCCATCCATGCTACCTTCACCGATGATCACCAAATCGGCATCTTGTAAGTGTTGCTCAAACGCTAAAGCGTCCATCACAATCTCAATACCGGATTTAAGCTCACCGCCGAGTAGCGCAGCTGCTGCAACAGCAATCCCCCCCGCCGCGCCGCCACCAGCAAGATAACGATAGTCAGTCCCCGTTAACTGCTGAAGAAGCGCCGCAAACTGATTTAATCCGTTGTCCAACTCAGCCACCATTTCTGGCGTTGCCCCTTTTTGTGGACCAAAAACCGCCGCAGAGCCATGTTCCCCAACCAATGGGTTACTCACATCGCAAGCAATGTCGATTTTGCACTGAGATACACGCAGATCAAGCTGCTGAATATCGATATGCGCTATCTGCGAAAGGATATTACCTGTGCTTCCCAGTAATTGATGATTTTCATCATAAAACCGGACTCCCAGCGCCTGTAACATACCGACACCCCCATCCACTGTGGCGCTGCCGCCAATCCCTAGAATAATCCGCTCAACCCCTAGAGCAAGCGCATTGGCTATCAGCTCTCCCGTACCATAACTGTTCGTCAACATCGGGTTTCGCTTGGCTATAGGCACTAACATCAACCCACTGGCTTGCGCCATTTCAATCACCGCTGTCTTACTTTCAGCTAATAGTCCATAATAAGCCATGACAGGGAGTCCCAAAGGACCTGCCACGGTAACTGGTATTTTTTCGCCGTGCTGTGCCGCAATCAGCGCATCCACCGTTCCTTCTCCGCCATCAGCCACTGGCAGCGAAATATATTCCGCGTCAGGAAACACGCGTTGAAAGCCTTTTATCACTGATTGAGCTGCAAGCTCGGCGCTCATGCTCTCTTTAAAAGAATCAGGTGCAATGATAATTTTCATTAATCAGCATTCCTTATTTGCACGATGTCATATTTATTCTTATTTCTATAAACTATTTAAAATAATGCCGATAATCAATAAACAAATCTGTATATTTATGACGAAGTAAATATAAATCTTTCTCTCGAAACATATTTATGAATAATATATATATAAGTGTAACAGCCCATTACCTAATTCATACTTCATTATTATTTTTTGCATTATTTTTATAGAAAATAAGTCAGTAATTATCGCCATAATAAACCAATCAAAACCCCATAATCCAGATTATTGAGCTAATTAAATTAAAATAATCAAACATAAGACCCATAATCCTTCAGGATCTTACTCACTAACTGAGTGATCGAAATAGCTATTAACTATCGAAAATAGCCTATCAATCCGTCATAAATATTGGTAATTAGTTTAACTTAGCGGTTAAATACGCCTAAATTGATATAGTCAATTTTCGACTACTCTCGCCAATTAAAGATAATAATATTTAATTATCTTTGAATACTATTATCTCAATAAAACTCGCATGGAGGGATCATGCTAGCTAATCAACAATTCGATAACCATGAAGTATCCACTTACATTGGTTCATTTCTTAAACGACGACGTAAAGTTGTTGGGCTCACGGGCGCTGAACTCGCTTCTCGTTTAAGCATCAGCCAACAACAGATTTCTCGATATGAGCGAGGTGTCAATGCGATTACTATTCAAAATCTTTTGGGAATTTTGCATGCTTTAGAATTAAAAAAGCACGATATTGATGAGTTCCTACAAAATATTTTCAATTTTTATCATATCGATATTGATATGGAGAATAAGTTGTTTAACTAGGAATTAGTTTCTACTAAACAACTCGTTAGGTATAGAGAGGGTAACGCCTCTCTGCCTCTTCACTCTCTGGCTTCCCCGTAATTCCCCTCAACCTTCCTCATACTTGTGACAAAATCAACGCCTATAAATCAACTTTGAACATTGCTATGATGGAAAAATTAGCAAATCTTGTGATGGAGATAACGATGAGTATCCAGCGCGACACTATTTTGAGCCATGCGTTAAACCAGTTAGAGAAACAGGGGTTATCCGCCTCGACAGAAAGCTTGCTCACTGAAATTGAGTCCGATTTTACGACCTTACGCCAATTTTGGCCTGATGATGAAGCACTCGTTTATGATTCTCTACGCTATCACGGGCAGCAAATTGAAGTGTGGCAGCGCCAAACCTTATTAGATGAGCGACTCAGCCCACAACTAAAACTCATGGCTCGTTATCAACAACTGGCAGAGAAAGTTCGTGAAGGACGTTTCCCTGGCTGCCTGTTTATTTCTGCCTGCAACTATTACCCAAACCCAGAACACCCTATCCACCAATTAAGCCGACTGCAAAAATCCAACTCATTCAGCTTTACTAAGCAGCTGCTCGATGAGCTAGATATTGAAGATGCAGAACTCGTCGCCAATCAGATGGAGTTGGTCTTAGAAGGCTGTTTAAATCGCTTGTTGGTTAATCGTGATATCCGTGATGTGGAAATTGCTCAACAGCTTTCTGAAGATATTTTGACTATCGCTCTGTGCCGTAAAAAAGGCGCATTAAGTTAAAATTCGTACACTCGCGCGTTAAACAGGCGTTTTTTGTCGAAAAAGAAAACACTCAGTCAGAAAATGGTTTTTTTTATAAAAAATGCATTGACGGGAACAGCCTAATACGGTTTAATGCGCCCCGTTGCCCGGATAGCTCAGTCGGTAGAGCAGGGGATTGAAAATCCCCGTGTCCTTGGTTCGATTCCGAGTCCGGGCACCACTCATTTATAAGACCTCGCTGAAAAGCGGGGTTTTTTGCTTATAACGCCCGCTAAAATTCCTATTCTCCCAAAGTTTCAACTCAACTAAATTCTACTTAACTCTGCCCACATCAACTCTATTGTGCGGGAACATACGCTAGTGGTACGCACTTTACCTCTCAGGAAGCTTACAGAGGCTCTGATTGACACTAAAATATGAAGTCGCTAAACCCGATGCTAAGCCCTATAAATTAACCGATAATGCAGGTTTACATTTATTGGTTTACATTTATTGGTTTACACCAAAGTTTCTAAGTACTGGCGATTACGCTCTCGTCATTTAGATCAAGAGAAAACCCTAGTGCTAGGGTTATCCCCTGATACCTCTTTATCGAAAGCTAGACTAAAACGCGATGAGCTAAGAAAGCAGATTGCTAAAGGTATTAACCCATGTGAACATGAACCCATCTTAACGGGCGTTCACAATCCCTCTAAGCCCATGAGTGAAAATACCGTGAAGAATTTAAAATTTCGGTAGTAAAATAAATTACTGAAAAAGGCCATAGTGTGGTCGAAGTTTCTATATGTTTAGAAACTCCTCATAACCTATATGGTTGAATTGATTGTTTTGATCCACAATAACCTAAGATAAAGTAGTAGTTAATTATTACTATTCATTTTTTATCTCTGGATTAATAAGACCTCTGGTACGATGACTGAATTCCTCTATGATTGGGGAATTCAGTCTGCTTGCATACCAATTCTATTTGGTGATTATCTTGAAATACATAGCAATAACGCTTTTTTATTTAACAAATACAGAGAGATCTAAAGCTCCGTGATAAATACCAGGTTCAATATAGTGCTCGTCTTTGCATAAATTCCAATCAATGGTAAATTCACCGCTATAATCTCCATATTTAGAATCTAAATCAATATCAAAGATCTCACCATTAAATAAGACTTCTCCCTCGTCATCACAATCTGAACCATTCTGATTGATTATTCCTTCAATGTATAAACCATTATCTTCATAGTCTTCATTAATTAAATAGAATTTATTGGGCTCATCTTTAATTAATCCAGTTTGCAATCGAACCGAACCTAAAACAGTGTTTCCAATATTACTATCACAGTCGATTTCGACGGTAACATGCTCTTTATCCACAAGTCCTATATCTTCATCGGAAGCGAGGTGAAACGTCGGTGAAGTATTTCCATTGACATCAATGGTGCAAGCATCTAATACATTAATGTTAATAGTATTTATTAATACTTCAGAAAGGTCTCCGGGTGCCTGTCTTGATAATGATGCTCCATATAATGTCTCGACATCAGTGCCGTTTTCAAGTGCAATAGTATATTCACCAGGATCAGCGTAATCAGCCGATAAAAACTTTACTTCGCCGCCTGTCAGAGTAATATTGACTTCTCTATCTTCAGTGGGGTCGAAAAAATCATCACTACTTCCTGGTGGATTTAAGCAATATGGATTTCCACCTATAGCTTCTAAATTATCTATTTGAACAACTTCACCATTAATCACCCTAACAGAACCTTCCATTTCTGAACCATCTGCTTCAACCCAATTTGCCGTCGCAAAATAACTAAGAGAAAAATAACCAACATGGTCATGATTTTCATTCATTAATTGAAAGTAATATTGGTTATCTTCTTCATAAAGAGCATCTACAGAAATACAGTAAGCTCCGTCAGAACTAACCGATATCAAACCAAAAGACGGCCAATTCTGTGTCGCTTTTAAAGGACCAACAAGGTTAATCGAAGAGTTGGTCGAAACATAAGCCACTTCTGTATCTGGTGGAATAGTTACATCCAGAGTATTAGCAACTCCTAATGAAGTTTTCAGCAAACACAACGCTAAGATAGCTTTTGCAACACCCTTTTTCATCGTTAATGTCATTATTTCATTCCTCATACTGGCTATCTTGCGTTAATCACTGACACGTTAGGTTAATTTTTCTGACTGGGTTGTCTTCCGTTACTGCAATATCTTTTAAGTGAGTATAATGAGCACTACACGATGCGCTGTGGCTATTTCCCCATTGGATCAGTAATGTTCCGGAGTCTGGTAACCCACTCATATAAAGTTGGCCGTTATCACCCACAATACTGGTGTTCTCTTCAGTTGCGTCATTATCAGCCAGCTTAGCAATCGCCCCAAATGGGATAGTACCGCCTTCATAGGTCAACGAAATCAGGGCCTGCATCCCAACACGCGTTGGGAATTTGGCTTTCACCACCGCCCCTTTGGTCGGATAGACGTTTTGAGACGTTTTCGGTAGCGTCACATCATCGGGTAAGGTATTCACATTTAAGCCAATGGTGTTTTTGGCATACTCGTTAACGTTCGGTGCTACCGCATAGCCAAACATATCTATTTTGCCATTACCTTGGTTTAGCAAGGTACCGTCCGCATCCGGTGCTTCAACCAATACCACTGAATTACCTAACGTTCGCGCCAGTGTCACACCACCTGAATGGATCACCATCCCGCCATTAACACCCGCGTTGAAAGAAGAAGAGCTTGATGAGTAGTTATACCCTCCAGAAAGACTGCCTTTTGAAGTGTTGTAATTCATACTAATCGAGCTATTACTCTCTTGGTTGTTATTCCCCATACTTTGTGAAACCGAGTAAGATAAATCTCTGTCCAATAATGAACCGTGTAGTCCCATTTGCTGGCTATAGTTACCGCGGTTATTTTTCGAAATATAATAATTACTGCTCATATTTCGTAAGTGCTCTTCATTAGTAAATAAACTAAAAGGCACATTCACATTCAAAGAGATTTGATGATTTTTAGGCCAATCATTGCGACTATCGGATTTTCTGTAGTCAATGGCATAACTGACGTTATAATTCACCCCTTTAAAGTTACCGTTATACCCTGTCGATAATTGAGTGGTTTCCGTATTGGAATCCCAATAATCGGTACGACTGCCACTTAAATAAATCGAGCCATATTTACCCAGTGATTGTGAAAGTGCTGTTCGGAAACTGGAACGCTGACGTAGCCCTAACCAAGGTGCCACACCATCACTGAGCTGGTAATTATGGGTATTAAAATCCGAGAAACTGAAGAAATGGCGCGTTGAATAACGCAATGCCGTTAAATCAACATTGGTACCCGTTGAGGTTAAGCTTTTTGAATACTTAATCCTAAAGGATTGACCTTCTTTTCGATCACCAGAAATAAAAGAAGCCGCCGCATGGGTAATATCGACAGACAAGGCACCAAAGTTCCCTAAAGAAATACCCGTCCCCATCACCCCAGAAAAATAATCTTTAGAGAATAAAGAACCACCATATAAGGTCACATCATGAGGCAAACCATAAATCAAACTCCCCAACACAAATTTGGCACGTTTAGAAGAGCGGGTTAAATTGCCGTTATATTCCCCTGCTGTGACTTCATATTTTACGCCACCCGGTCTTAACATCACCGGTAATGAAGAATACGGATAGACAAAGGTTCTCTCAGAACCATCTTCTTCGCTGATATTGACCTGCAAATTCCCTGAAGAACCGGTTGGATATAAATCTCTAATACTAAAAGGTCCCGGAGCAACATAAGTTTGATACACGACATTGCCATTTTGACTGACCGTGATCCGCGCGTTGGATTGCGCAATACCATTAATTTCAGGAGCGAAACCACGCATACTAGAAGGCAGCATTTTTTCATTTGAAAACAGCTTAATCCCTTTAAACGGAATACTATCAAAAACGTTACTGCCCGTTGAACTTTCACCCACCAACACTTCACCACGTAACGCGTTAATTGCTCGCATCACATAGGTGTTTGAAAAAGTCGACGTTTGGTTACTGTAATTACGTCTTCCTTCTGAGTTCGAATAATAGTAACGATAGTTTGAGCGCAAACGCCAAGCCCCTAAATTGACGCCCCCACGCAAACTCAAAAAGGCATTATCATTATTTTGTGTTTCTCTCTGAGATTTATTACGACTGTGGTTACCATTAAGCTGATAAGAAAGCAGAATGGCAGGAATGCCATTTTCCAACATGCCTTCAGGTACATAGCCATTAGCGCGGTTATCCATATAAATTTGTGGAATACTGATTTCCATATTCAGTTTAGACAAATTGGTTTTCACAAACGCGTCAGGAATATAATCCCCTAATGCGGTGATCTTCTCATCATCAGAAAATTTTTGTAATGTAGGGATAGAAGCTAAATTCACGCCAAGCTCTCCTAACATAGGTTTAGTAAATTCAGCGGAAATATGGCCATCACTGCCTTTTACAAACGTGACATCCATACTTCCCATATCTCTTTTATTGATATAGACGGTAATATTGTATTTACCTTCAGGCACGCTATTGGCTTTTTCAAATTGAGATAAATCAATTGAATTTGGATCGATCCCTGACTGCAACGATAATAATTTGGGATCAAAAAAATCCTCTGCAGAAGAATAACTAGCAATGCCAAGACAATAAGAAATAAAGCTAAGATAAAAAATTTTATTTTTTATCTTAGACAAATTATATAATTTCATCGTTATCTCTCAGTTATTTTTTATAGTTTTTGAGTTTGTTCTGGCATTTCCAGCATAAATTCATTTAATAATCGCCAACTCACTATGGCATTGGCATAATTCCCTTTCGGTAATGGATAGCTTTGTTTGCTAAAAGGTGGCACTAATTTAAAAAGCTGCATATTGTTAATTTGATGCTGTCCTACCGCTATTTTCCCAAAAGTTAAATAAAGAGGAGATTGATTATCTACAATCAATTTTCCATCAGACACTGTAAATTTAAACTTATCTTTGACATTCGCCATTTTAATATTCTTAATCGTTTCAGGCCGATAATAAAATTTATAATGTAAGACTTTTGATAAAGTTAAATCGCCATCCATCTTTTTAAAACTCACTGTATTTTTCGTGCCTTTCGGTGGAATGGCTTTTAATCGAACAAAGAATACCGACTCCCGGTCTTGCGGTAATTTCTTTAAATTATCAATCTTTTTAATTTGCCAGCTATATTCTGACTTTGCCTCTAACCGATATAAGGGAGGTGTGATCATAAAAGGAATTGCGTTTTCCTTTTTCACATTCAGGCCTGTCGACTCATCAGGAATAGCAATATCCGCTTGAACAAGATAAGCATTTTGATCGTTATTCTTTAATAAGAATGAGAGTCCTCGGCTTTCTTGATGAAAAACCAAACGTTCACTAGGAAAACGTAAACCGCTACTGGTATTTTTTGCCGTCGCTTGGTGAAAGTTTAATAAACCTAAAAAGAATACAACCCATGAAATCATTTTCATTTTTTAGCCTTACTTTCAAATATAAATGGCTTGGTTGTTCCACCATAATCATTCATTATTCGCCATGAAAAAGAGTTAAGCCCAGCTATATCTGAGATCGTGATATTTGAATAAGGTGCAACCATTTTATTTTTTATTTTACGCGTATTATTCACCTTCATATCAACCAGAGTCGTATAATAAGGTGTTGGGTTATTGATGGTTAATGCATTATTCGCATAACTTACGGAAATTTTTTCATACGAATCTTTCGCTGTCATTGGTAAATTTTTAGGCCGGTAATAAAGCTTAATGACTAAATTAGTAACTATTGACAACTTTCCACTACTTTTTTCATCATTTCTTTTTGGTGGGATCGCCCTTGAACTAAAATAAAATACACTTTCACGATCTTTTTGTAATAAATTTAATGATGCTGGAAAAATACGCATCATAAAGGTTGAGTTTTTTTCGACCCTAAAAATAGACGGCGTAATAACAAAAAAATCACTTTTCTTATTATCAACATCATAAATTTCATTTTGAACCAGAAAAGGAGAATCCACATTATTTTTAAAGGTTATTGATGCTGACTTATCGCCTTCATTAAAAATGATCCGTGTCTTATTTAAACTTAAACCTGCTGAGTAAGCTAAGAAAGAGCTAAACAATAACAGAGCAGCAAACGTTATTTTTTTCATTATAGTCGCCTTAATCTGAGAAATAACTAAAAGTGACATGTGCCGTGAATTCACCTACATCATCTTCTGAGCAACTGTTACCCAAATTATAACAAGCTAGTACCGCCGTTAATATTATGTGTTCATCGCCATCTTCGATATCATCAAAAACAGTATCACCCACAGCAAAATTCTCTTGCTCATCTTCATCCATAATAGCGACACCAAAATAAGCATCAGGATTGCTATTAAAGACATAATCATTTGAGCCATCAACGGTGCTTCCAGAGGTTATTTTGATGGAGCTAGTTGAAAAGTCACCTTCGCAGTCTTGCAAAATAATTTCGAATTGCTTCTTCTGTGTTTGCTCAATAATTTCCTGCATTGATACAATGCCGAAATCAATTTCATCAGTAGCAGCATAAAGATCTTCGACAATAATTTCGCATGGCTCTTGGTCAACATAAGCCGTAAATTCAAACCGGATAGAGTCGTTATCCGCTTTTGTTTGCACAGAAAGCAATAAAGAAAACACCCAAGAAAAAATAATCAAATATTTTTTCTTGTTATGGTATTTGCAGTGAGAGTTCAATAGCAGCATCAATATCACCTGATGTTATGGTTTGATTATCAATTTTTGCAGCAACGACTTCAAAATAATGCTCGCCGGTCCCTGACTCGACAGTAGCTTCATCACCCGAGAAAATCACTTCCTCACATGCACCATTGTCATCACCACAATTCATCAATAAAAATCCCACATTGATATCGTCGTCTTCATACAACACATTATTTTTTATTTGCGTGCTGCTGACTGGCGTGATGATGATATCGATAGACTCTGTATCATCAGAGATGCCCTCACAGCTATATTCCACCATGAAGGATTTACGATAATCACTTTCTTCACCCGGCTGCAGCGCATTCAGCACACTACTGCTAAAAGGTTCATCAAATATCACTTCTTGATCGCTATCAGCGGCAAATTCACACGTGGCATTAGCCACTGTGCCACTAAAATAAATCGTTGCACTTTCATCGGCTAAACTGATATTAGGTAATAAAACCGCGGGCAATAATAACCCTAAAAAACATTTATTGAATTTCTGCTGAGTAACCATCATAGCCTCCTAAATCATTAATTGCGGTCCATTTTGCTATCGCTCCTTTTGGTGCTTTTAGGTCAAAATTAATACTTGAAAATGGTGCTATCATATTATTTTTATTGTCTGAATTAATGGCTATCGCTTTATTATTCAACGTCACGTTAAATAGACTGATGTAATAAGGTGAACGGTTGATAACCTCCGTTTTATTACCAGCATTTTTAAATACTAGCGATGACTGTGCTTCTTTAGCTGTTTGCTTTAAATCGGTAGGCCGATAAAATAATTTAATAATATTGTCAAAACCGATAATCACCCCTTCACTATTTTTATCTCTCGCTGGTACCATTCGGGCTTTAAAATAAAAAACCGATTCTCTATCTTTAGGCAGTTGATTATTAACTAACATAATACGCACATCTTGTCGGCTCATTTTGTCTAAACGGAATAAGGGTGGCGCGACTTCAAAAGCATCAGGATATTGCTCACTCGCTATCGCTATTTGCGTGAGATAATTCGTTTTTTCATCATTGTTTCTGAGTGTCACAGAAACACTTTTTTCACCTTGCGAGTAAATAATACGCGTGGCATCAATACCGACTCCAGCAGAATAAGCAAAGTTATTTAACAATAAGAAATTAGATAAAATAATCAACAGCCAAATTTTTAACGACAGTGTATTTTTCATAGGCTTTTATTAGGGTGATTACAAAACTGTAATCACCCTACTTTAATTAGTTATAAGCGACGCTAAAGATAACAGGTACATTCAAAATATCTGTATCGTTAGCACCATTAAGTGCGAACAAGTCTGCTTGCATTGGTAATAGATTTACTGCATTACCATCAACGTCCGTGACAGCACCTTCTCCATCCTTACTCATAACCAATGATTGATTAACACTAATTAATTGGTTTGGTTTAATTTCAGTCGCTGCACCTGAAGTCGGGTTAGTTTTAATTCCGACTGCTAATGTTTTTGCATCCGTGTTTGCGAACAGCGCTGGATTAAAAATACTTGCTTGACCATCTGCGTATAAACTTAATGCGCCAGAAGTAGTTTCAGCACCTGCACAGTTCGTTAATACTAAGTTGAAGTCTTTTTTAGCAATAGATGTTGTTGGATCTTGGGTAATGCTATCAGCAGTGAAAACCCCGAAATCAACAATAGCGCCAGAGCTTGTTGCAATATCACAAGTTCCTTTCTGTAATTGCGCTTTAAACGTAACCGTTGTTGTTGTTGCAGCCATTGCAGAGCTTGCAACACCAGCGGCTAACATTAATGCAGTAATAGATGCTAATTTAATTTTCATATTGAACCTCTTTTATAATGATATAAACGTACGACACCACATGGAGACAGAATTACTCTTACACTTAATTTTTATATAAAACTATTTAAAGCCTATTTATCTTCGCAAATTTCGATTGATTAAAAAAAACCAAATTTGCAATATTTATTCAAATATCGATTCAGAAAAGCAGAAAATAATAAATTAAATAAAATTATACAAAATTGCTATTTCGTATAATTTTAATTTTTTCTTTTCTATCATTTAAATGAAATGCATTCTCACTTAACAAGAATAATAATAAACCAACCACCTTTTACTCTTTTATTTAAATCTATTTTTAATGATGGTATTCTGCTATTTAATTACATGATGTCTTGTTGTTAAATCATTACTAAATCTCTAGTTCTTTTCTAAGTAATTTTTCAACCATACAATTTTACCCCTCATTAAATATTAATATTATTTAATTGAAATAAGATTTAGATATTTATTTAATAAAGAGAAAATTAATCTAACTATGATTTTTGAATTATAGGATTATATTTCTTAAATAATAAATTAAATTCACTGTTAAGCCCAGATAACTCAGCTTCTTTTTTTAAACTCATTAATAAACCTTAAAACATTAAATAAGAATCAATTTCAAAAATATTAAATAAAATAAATACATCACCATGAATCTGCTTTTATTTTTAAACAAATCAGGAGTAAAAAACAATAGGGCTAAATTTGGCAGTATTTTCATACAAGGCATAATTTACACATTACTCCTACGTTGATTTTGTTAAAATCAATAAATTACAATAGGTTAAAATATCCTTACTCATAATACGGCTTAAACGACCAGTCATAAACCCCATAAAATCTCAAATTAAGAGTAAGCTTTAGATTTATCTGTTGAAAAAAATATTTTTTCATAGTTACATTTTAAAAATTATCAAAACCGAAAGAATCATCGTGAAGAATATGAAAATACTAATAAACCTCAATAAGTTAACCTCTATTTTTTCATTACACGATTGGTAACAATTATGTATTCAACACATCGAAGTGTAAAAAACATGTCGAAATGTTATTTCGATGACATTTAATGACATTAAATTTAGCTTAAGTCATTGATGTTTTTTGATTTATATCACATTAAGTTGCATTAAAAATGAAACATACATTTAAGACTATGGTTTCATTTATGGCCTTGACACAAATTGAGATTGCTGTTGGCCACTCAGACATTTGGGATGTTGAGGAAGGGGCCCCAGCCAGTCCTTCCTCAGAACTGGACATGTATACTACCGCATCCGACTTCCGACAGACCCGTATGATGAGATTTAACTACAAGGAATTATCACAAAGGGTTAACCACCGAAGAATTATTTCGCACTATACCGAGTGTATTTTCAGAAGATAAACATGTCTCTCACAATAAAAAATACTACTATATTCCCACCATAGCATGACTCAATAGCCTTCAAAAAGAAGGCTTTTCCCCCTAGTGACGGTTTTTTGCTTTTCTGGCAAATCACGTTGATAAATATTTCCGTCCTTGCTGCATTTTCACAATATCCATAAAAACAAAATCATACTAAAGGCTCTTTTGTAGCGCTTGCCGATAAGGTAATGCCGTCATTGCTCCTTTCGCAGTCGTGGCTAACGCACCACAAATTTGAGCTTGCCCAATAATCACACCCAGCGTGTCTTCATCACGCGGCAGACCATACACCGCCAGCCCTGCCAGTAAACCTGCGACAAAAGCATCTCCCGCACCTGTCGTATCAACCACCACTACGGGTCTAGCAGAATAATGCAGGATATCTCCCTGCCAACACACCATCACCCCATTTTTACCTAAAGTGACCAGCAGCAAATCAAAAGAATACTGTGCTGAAAGCTGTGCAATACCTTGCTGAATATCAGTTTTTCCGCTTAAGAAAAATAACTCTTCTTCGGATAACTTCACCACCGAGGCGAAAGTTAGCGCTTTATGTAAACATTCACGTAGCAGATTTTCATCCTGCCAAAGATCCGTTCGGATATTAGGATCAAAACTAACGCGTCCACCCACACTACGGATTTTTTCCATGGCATAAAATGTGGTACTGCGGCTCGGTTCAGCACTCAGCGCGATAGAGCAAGCATGTAGCCATTCATTTTTCTGAAATACGGGTAAGTCCTCGACTTCTAAAAAAAGATCTGCTGCGGGACGAACCATAAACGTAAAAGTTCGTTCTCCCTCTTCATCCAGTTCAACCACCACCGTTGATGTACGATGTTGCGGGTCTAGCTTCATATAGTCGGTGTTCACTTTCTCTTGCTCTAACGTGCGGCACATAAAGCGGCCAAAAGGATCATCTCCGACACGACCAATAAACCCGCTTTTTCCATCAAGGCGAGCAATCCCCGCTGCAACATTCGCAGGCGCCCCGCCAGGAAGCTGAAGTAAGCAGCCTTCTCTTTCGGGGATCAAATCAACTACAGCATCACCGAGAACCCACACTTTATCGGTCATAAATAACTCCAAAGGCAATATTGAAAATGGTCAGTATGATTAAATTGAATCCCTTGGTAACCAAGGCGATGAAATATAGACGGTTTCTCGATGCGTCTCCCCATTAATGATATGTAGCGCGCTGCGCTTACCAATCTCATAATGGGGAAGTTGTACCGTCGAAAGCGGTGGAATAAATAATTCACCGATCCCAACCATATTGTCGTAACCCACAACGGCGACATCTTTTGGGATCTTCAATCCACTCTCTAACAAGATCTGATAAACGATGAATGCGATCCGATCGTTTCCACAAATAACTGAATCAAAACTCGCTTTTCCATGGTGGATCTGATTGCGTACAATCTCAGGAATATCTGTATAATTTTTTGTACTTAAAAAATGATGAGATAACGCATCCGCATTAATTCCATGCTCCTCACAAGCACGCTTAATCCCGAGAGCTCGGCGGAGAGTCGCTGGGTGGCTGGCTGGGAGATATAAACACAGCGGCTGGCGGTATCCCGCATTTAATAGCCCTTTCACCGCGTTATATTGGCCATCTTCATCATCAGGTACATAGCTAGCAGTTTGTACATTTAAGCTTTCACAGTTAGCAAGTACCAATGGCACTTTCATCATGTGCTTGGTAATTTCAACCTGTCGAAGTCCCATTGCCGTGTAAATAATGCCATCTGGGCGATGAGAAAAAAGTAGACTTGCGATGGCTTCAGGATCATCACCTTCTAGCATGTTCACCACATAGCTATTCCAACCGTGTGAACGCGCCGTTTCTTCAATAGACAGCGTGATATCGACAGAAAAAGGAGACGTTGCCGTATCTAGCGCCAATACCCCAATCGTTCGAGGCTTTTGTCCTGAACGTGTACCGCGGATCATGCGAGCTGAAAGATCAGGCGTATAACCCGTTTCATTAATGGCTTTTTGAATGCGCTCTAATGTCTCTTTTTTCAGCTTTTCAGGATTATTGATAGCTCTAGAGACCGTCATCATTGAAACACCAGCCAGCTTTGCGACATCTTTTAAGAGTACCATTTTGCCCTCTTTACTCTATTTTCAACGTCTTTGGATCCAACGTCTTTTCATCGGAGTATACCAACCAATAAATCGCCACATGATTGCGAGAATAAGAAACCTGTGACATCCCTCACATACCGCCAATGTTAATGTTAACATTGGTGATTAACATCATATTTATGCACTATACCGTCTTTTATAAAGTGAATGTTAACATTAACAATATAGACATTCTGACAGTAGGAGAATATCTATGGGCAAAAAAACACGCGCTAACATGCATGCCTATCTCACATTAAGTGGTTTGTTATTTACTTTCTTTTGGACATGGTCATCCGTGTTTTCCTTGGTATCTCTGTGGCTCAGTCAAAAAATTGGCCTAAAAGGCACCGATACGGGTATTATTTTTTCTGTTATCAGCCTAACCGCATTTTGTGCTCAGCCTCTTTACGGGTTTATCCAGGACAGACTTGGCTTACGCAAAAATCTATTATGGTTTCTGGGTGGATTGCTATTAATCAGCGGACCTTGGTTTATTTTTGTCTGTACCCCGTTATTAAAATGGAACATTTTTGCGGGAGCTTCCGCATTGGGCATTTATGTTGGCGCAACTTTCTTTGCCGGCATTGGCGCCCTTGAATCCTACACTGAACGTGTTAGCCGCATTGCGAGTTTTGAATATGGTCGTGCCCGTATGTGGGGTTCACTGGGCTGGGCAGGCGCCACCTTTTTTGCTGGGTTATTATTTAATATCGACCCCAATTTAAACTTTGCTATGGGTTCTGCCAGCGCACTGCTGTTCATCATCCTGTTATGGCGTTTACGCAATGTTCGCCCTCATACCATGAATGAGCTTGAGTTCGGCAAAACTCAGTCACTGACTATCACTGATGCGCTGGGGTTATTACGCATGCGTTCATTTTGGTCTTTGGTGATATTTGTCTGCGGAGTGAGTGTTTATAACGTCTACGACCAACAATTTCCGGTCTATTTTGCCTCGTTGTTTGCTAACCAAAACGAAGGCAATGAGATGTTTGGCTACTTAAACTCGCTTCAGGTCTTCTTAGAGGCGGGAGGGATGTTCTTAGCACCTTTCCTCGTCAATAGAATTGGCGCAAAGCGAGGCCTGCTTTTGAGCGGTGTCATCATGGCACTGCGCATTTTAGGTTCGGGGCTTGCCGACGATGCAATCACAATTTCATTTATGAAACTGCTACATGCAGTTGAACTCCCTATCCTATTAATTTCATTATTTAAATACATTACATCCGTATTTGATAAACGTTTATCTGCAACCATCTACTTAGTGGGTTTCCAGTTTGTAGCGTCGCTCTGCGCTTCATTTTTATCCCCGCTCGCGGGGTACAGCTATGACACTTTAGGCTTTGCAGATACCTATATGATCCTCGCCGCTATCGTCATTTTCATGACGATAATTTCAAGTGTTCTTCTGCAATCAGAGGACGCATCAACCGTCAATCGTATGACAACATCGAAAAAAACGGTGGAACTATGAAACAGAAACTTCAGCAAGCACAATTTGCCCTTAAGCAACTTAAAGCTCAACGTGGAAACACCTATTACCCTGACTTCCATCTTGCGCCCCCCGCTGGCTGGATGAACGATCCCAATGGCTTGATCTACTTTGATGGGTTATATCACGCATTTTATCAACATCACCCAATGAGTGCTGATTGGGGGCCGATGCATTGGGGTCACGCCACCAGCCATGACATGATCCATTGGCAACATCAGCCTATCGCGCTAGCGCCCGGTGATGAATATGATCGTGATGGTTGTTTTTCGGGTTGTGCTGTAAATGATAATGGAATCCTTTCACTCATTTATACAGGGCATGTGTGGCTAAAAGAAGCCGGTGACGATAGCGCTATCCGTGAAGTTCAATGCTTAGCAACCAGTACTGACGGTATTCACTTTGAAAAACAAGGTATTGTACTAACGCCTCCTGATGGCATTATGCATTTTCGTGACCCTAAAATTTGGCAAGAAAATGGCACTTGGTGGATGGTACTAGGTGCACGAGACGCAGCAAATTGTGGGCAAACACTGCTCTATAAAGGTAACTCGCTCCGCGAATGGCAACTTGATCGAATCCTCGCCCATGCTGACATTGATGGTGGCTATATGTGGGAATGCCCAGATTTCTTCTCGTGTGGCGACCACCACTATTTGATGTTTTCACCACAAGGCATCCAACAAAATACAGGTTATCAGTATCGTAATCGCTTCCAATCCGGCGTAATTCAAGGTCACTGGCAACAAGGAAGCGCCTTTATACAAAGCCAAAAATTTACTGAACTGGATAATGGACACGATTTCTACGCACCACAATCATTCACGGCAGCGGATGGGCGACGTGTCATTATGGCTTGGATGGATATGTGGGAATCTGCCATGCCATCCAAACAAGAAGGCTGGGCGGGCTGCTTAACCTTACCACGCGAGTTATTTGAACGAGATGGGCATTTATGCCAACGCCCAGTCATTGAAACCAAATCACTGCGCCAACAGAGCCAACCCATTGAGCCGCACTCGATCAGTAATACGGAAGTTTTACTCGACCATTCCAGTGCCATCGAGTTAGAACTCGTTTGGGATATAAGCCAAAGCAATGCAGAACGATATGGCATAGCGCTAGGTAATAAAGTGGGCGATGGATTAGAGCTGTATATTGATAGCCAATCCCAGCGCTTAGTGCTCTGGCGGCACTACCCAGAATATGAGTTGGACGGTTATCGCAGCATTCCATTACCTGCGAGCGATAAACTTTCATTGCGTATTTTTATCGACCGCTCCTCCGTTGAAGTCTTTGTCAATGATGGTGACGCCGCAATGTCTAGCCGTATATATCCCCAGCCTAATGCGCGCAAGCTAATGTTATTTGCTTCTCATGGCAGCGCGGTTATTTCTGAAGGAACGCTTTGGCAACTCAAATAATGATTGAGCAGGAATTGGGATAAACAAAAACGCCTCGTGATGTGCTTTATCACAAGGCGTTTTTAATCTTTTAGACTCTGGTTGAGGTCCGTCTCATTTTTATATTCTTAGCTTAAATAGATAAGTATTATTATCGACCTTATAAGTCATTCACATCAAAAAAACTCTCGGAAAACCTGCATAAAATACGGCTTTAACGTATAATCAACTCTATTGAGCTTTGGCTCACTTCACACAGTGTCGATATCATCATAAATAACACGCGAACCCAGACTAAAATGGGCTTTTGAGACTCTATTGATCAGGTGAGATATGCTGGATTTTCTAAAGAATTATGACAACTTAACCGTCAGTGAAAAAAAAGTATTAAAATATCTTACCGATAATATTGCCGATATTCCCTACTTAAATATTAATGAATTAGTCGCCAAAACGTTTGTATCTAAGACTGTCATTATTAATTTGTCCCAGAAATTAGGTTTTAGTGGGTTTAAAGAACTCAAATTCCAAATTAATAACCATATACTTTCGCAGAATAAAGCGGAAAAAAAGAACCCCGCTTCTTATAAAAAGCAGCTTGAAAATAATATCCATAAAACCTTCACCTTGATTAATGAAGAGCAAATTCGCGACTGTGCGAAAACATTACGCGGCTCTCGTAATATATTTTTAGTCGCACGTGGCACTAGTAAAGCCGTTGGTTATTATCTTGAACACTTGCTCTTCTCTCTTGGATTACACTGCTTTTTTATCAACGATTACAATCTCTCCGACTCTTTTACTCGTCTGGTTAACCAAAATGACACAGTGATTTTTATCTCGCTGTCTGGTGGAACCAAGAAAATCATCGAAACCGCTAAAATCGTGCAATTGAAAGAAGCCAACATCATCAGTATGACCGCCTTTCACACCAACGAACTCACTGCCTACGCCAATAACACCCTTTTCTGCTTCGCAGACAGCTATGACACCAAACGGGATGATTCTAAATCCAGAACCGGATTTTTTATTCTGGTGGATTTATTAATTAATGAATTGGAAAACCTGCTGTAAATAAACTCCCTCCCACCTTATTTATTTAACTTAAGGTTAGCTGAGTGCTTTTCATTCAATTATTTTTGTGATTTTTCAAATAATTATTTATTTAAAAAACCCATAACACATTTATAGCAAAATCATTATTAATATGATTTTTAAAGCTTTATTTAATTTTAATGACCTAGGTCTTAATCTGTGACCTGAGATAATATTTAAAACCGTAACATCATTTCATTTAAAAAACCCAGTGCTAGTATTCCAGTTAATTTCAATAATTCTTCGTCATTAGGAAAAAATATGGCTAAAAGAAAATTCGGTGAGTCAATCCAGCGCTTTGGTAGGACACTGCTCCTGCCAATCGGGGTTCTGGCTCCAATTGGTATGATACTGGGGATCAGTGGTGCATTAGTTCAAACCTATATGATTGCTCGATTCCCTTTCCTCGGCAATGAAACCGTTAACGCATTACTTGTCAGCATCCGTTCTATTGCGGGCGTTATCTTCGACAACATCCCATTACTGTTCGCCATGGGGGTTGCCTACGGCATGAGCCAGCGCGATAAGGGGATCGCGGTCTTCGCCTCCGTTGTGGGTTACCTTTCGTTGATCATCACCATGAATATTTGGTTGGTGCTCACGGGTAAATTGGCGGATCCAGCGATTATGGGTCAAGTGGGACAGATTAAAGTTTTAGGTATTCAAACCTTAAACATCAGTGCCGCTGGGGGGATTATTACAGGGTTAATTGGTGCATGGGCCACCGATAAATTCTATAACCTCGAGCTGCCGACCGCCTTCGCCTTCTTCTCGGGTAAAAAGTCAGTCGCGATTATCATGGTCGGCTTAATGATCATGGTCGGCGGAACATTACCGTTTATCTGGGAAGTGTTAGTGCAAGGCTTGATGAAGCTTTCCGCCGTATTCTTAAGCCCTGTCGGTCCATTCTTTACCGCTGGTGGTGAGCGTCTGTTTATTCCATTCGGGTTACACCACGTTTGGAACGTTCTGTTTAGATTTACCGAAGCGGGTGGTACCTATGTTATTGATGGACAAACCTTTGTCGGTGTCGTTCCAGCCTTAACGGAAGTGTTATTTAAGCAAGGTCCAAGTAGTGAATACTGGGCAATGATGCCAAGCCTGACGCGCTTTATGGCGCAGCAACAAATGCTGGTGACGCTGTTCCTGTTCCCTGCGATTGCATTAGCTATCTATAAAACATCGAAGAAAGAGAACCGTGCTGAAGTTAAATCGATGTTGGTGACCATGGTATTGACCGCGATGCTCGGTAACGTGACCGAACCGCTCGAATTTACCTTCGTGTTTATCGCACCGCTGCTGTACTTAATCTATGCCATTATCGTCGGTATTGGTGCAGTGTTACTGTCATTCGCTGGGGTTGCTATCGGGTATATCCGTGGAACCGTGTTTGACTTCACTATCTTTGGATTGCTGTACGAGCACACTAACTGGATATTCTTAGTCCTGATTGGTGGTGGTCTAGCGGTTGTAACTTACTTCATCTTCTACTGGGCGATTATCAAATTTGATATCAAAACCCCAGGTCGTGAAGAGTCGAGCAACCTGAAAAATACCTTAATTAAAGAAAAACGTTATGGCGAAATCGCTGAGATCCTTGTTGAAGCCTTAGGCGGTAAAGAGAACATTCGTAACGTAGATAACTGTATTACCCGTATGCGTATTGATGTCGCAGAAGTGAATAAAATTGATAAAGATTTAATGTTGGAATCAGGATGTACCGCATTCTTCTTTCCATCGGCAAACCACGTCCACGTAGTGTATGGACCAAAAGTTGAATTTGTTCGCAACGCTGTTGATGAGTTCATGAAGAAATAAAAGGATATATGATGAGAGCCTTATATGATTCTAAGAGTAAAACCATCGATGACCGCGGTATAAAAGCCCTGTTATCGGATGAAGCCAAATACAATACTTGGCTGATGTTTGAATCCATGTTAGCTCAAGCGCAGGCTGAAGCGGGGTTCATTCCCCAATCAGCGGCCGATGAAATTAAAGAAAAAGCGGTTATTGAAAACATTGATTTTGAAGAGATGAGCCGCATTTACCAAAAAATTGGGCACGGCTTCGTTCCCTTCTTAAAAGTGTTGGTGAATGCCTGTTCTGAAGAGAGTGGTAAATACATCCATTACGGAATTACCACTCAAAATATTCAGCAAAGCTCGCAGCTGTACATGATGAAAACGGTACATAATAAATTTATGTTGCTGTTAAGTGAGATCATCGAAAACCTGTCGGGTCTTGCTGAAAAAACTAAGCATATGGTGATGCCGGGCAGAACCCATGGACGCCACGCTATCCCAATTACTTACGGGTACAAAGTGTCCGTGTGGATCAGCGATTTCATCGACTGCTACCAGCGTATGAAAGAGTGTGAAAAGCGCGTATTTACCATCATGATGGGTGGTGCTGTGGGCGCGTTTAACTCTATGCCGGGGATTGGTTTAGAAGTGCAAAAACGCGTTGCTGAACTGACGGGTATGCATGCGATGGAAGTGCCATCACGTAACCTAAGCACCCATAAATTAGAGTACATGGCAAACTTAGCGCTGATGGCGAATATCTGCCATAAAATCGGGGAAGAAGTATACAGCACGACGCTGGAAGAAATAGCGGAAGTGTCTGAAGGATTCACCAAAGGCACTGTGGGCAGCAGCACCATGCCACACAAAATCAACCCGAAACTGGCGAAAGGGATTATTGCTAACGCCCAAAAACTGTATTCGTTACCGAGTGTTGGGATGTATTCTGCCGTCAGACCGTATGAAGGTGATAGCAGCTCTTATATGTTATTCGATGGGCTTATCGAAGAAGCGCTGGAACTGACCACTGAAATTTTATTAAGAACCGAAGAGCTTTCGAGAACTCTGGTACCTCACGAAGAGAGAATGCTGCATAACGTTCTGAGAAATAAAGGGTTAGATAATACCGAATACGTAATGATGAAAATGGCTGAGAAGCTAG
Organism: Providencia sp. PROV202; assembly: GCF_028479565.1. Lineage (NCBI taxonomy): Bacteria > Pseudomonadati > Pseudomonadota > Gammaproteobacteria > Enterobacterales > Morganellaceae > Providencia > Providencia sp. PROV202. The sequence goes on from NZ_JAMPNV010000020.1 coordinate 85,905, forward strand.
GTAAAGATAAAGCGCACTCATTACTGTATGAAGAAGCTATCAAAACCGCAGCGGATGGCGAGGATTTCTACACTAACCTCACCAAGAACGAAACCATTACGGCGGCATTTAGCAATGATGAAATCAAAGCAATGCTAGACCCACGTTCGTATATTGGTCTATCGGTGGAAATCGCAGAAAAAGAAGCGAAACGTGGTTTAGCGGCAGCCCAAGAAATTAAACAGCTTTATCAGTAATTATTCGCTTAATAATTTAACGTAAAGTCGTTCTTTGAAGCCGTCATTTGAAAACAATGGCGGCTTTTTTTGGTTATAAAAATATGAATATTGCTAAATAATAGAAAGATAGTTCATTACTTTAAATTAGTCATTAATACTTAAAAAATAATTAGCAAGAATGACTGTTAATAAATAATATGAATTTGTTACCACATCTGATTTATTCTCAACAAATTTATCTAAATTTTAATTCTTGTATTCAAAAGCAAAAATTAATTTAATTCCCCACATAGAACTATCATTTAATTTGTTCTTTTCACGTTCTATTAATCTGCACTTCATGTGATTGACTAGTCAATAAATCTACTTTTTCGATAAATAAAAAGATTTTGAGATGTCGTTCAAGTATTTATTTTTATAAAACACAGATTATCTCTGCGATTCTGTTTTTGATTCTTAATGATGTTTTTTGATTGATAACAAAGGTATCAGAATGAACAAAGCACATAAATTTGCGTCATCTTCTCGTTATAAAAATAAAGCTGCAATCAATAAAAATATTTTTCAGCTGTCTATTATTACTTCTGCGCTGTTATTTTCTGGCTATACACTGGCTTACTCTGAAACAGGGCAGCTCGGTGATAAAAATAGCTGGGAAAGCCAAGAATATAAAAATGACTGGGGTTTAGCCGCCATGAATGCCTCCAGTGCTTATGCACTGGGATATCATGGGCAAGGCGCTAAAATTGGCGTAATGGATTCAGGCGCGCTGTTATCTCACCAAGAGCTAAGTGGTTCCCGCTTCCACGCCGTTAAAGCCAAAGGTGAGTACGGCTCCACGGGGATGCGTTATCCTCAAGAATTAGGCGGTCACTATGAAAAAGGCCAAGCTTTCGATGTGACTGGAGATTGGATCAAAGGCGTGAATGACACTCACGGCACCCACGTGACAGGCACCGTCGGCGCTAACCGTGATGGCGAAGGAATGCATGGGGTCGCATGGGGCTCTGATGTCTACGTTGGCAACACTGGAGCTACCGACAGCAATAACTACGGCCCTTATCAAGATTACCAATATTTCTATACAGGCTGGAAAGCCATGGTGGATGCAGGTGCCCAAGTGATCAATAACAGCTGGGGAACCAACCCAAGAATTATTGATGCAGGGAAAACAGTCGGCCCTGATGGCGGTAACACCACCGTACATTTACCAGTCGATACCACTCAACAAACTGAGTACGAATATTTCTACTTCAAAAAAATCTACGGGGATAATCCATCCTTTGTGGATGCCGCCTATGATGCCGTGAAAGGCACCAATGTTGTTCAAGTCTTCACCACAGGCAACCGCGATTTCAAAAACCCGTACTACCGCCCTCTTTACCCTTATTTCAATCCACAAGCTGAGAAACATTGGATTGCGGTTGCTGGATTAAAACAAACGGCAGACAAAACAGGCTATGAAATTGAAGGTATGTTCAACGAAGCGGGTAATGCCAAATGGTGGACCGTCGTTGCGCCTAGCCGCTATATCTATTCCAGCGTTGTGGATGAAAACGGTAATCCGGGTTGGGATACCTTTAGCGGTACTTCAATGGCAGCGCCGCACGTCACTGGTGCGATGGGCGTGTTAATGTCCCGCTATCAATCCATGAATGCCCTGCAAGTTCGTGATGTGATGTTCACAACTGCCAACCGTTACAACCCAGATGGCAGCCTCTATAAAGGTTGGACATCCGCTGATGGTGTACCTGATGAGCGCTATGGTTGGGGTACACCGGATCTCGAAAAAGGTATGTATGGTCCCGGTCAATTCTTAGGTAAATTCGAATATCAACTGGATGCAGTACCTCTCGATGTCTGGACAAACGACATCAACCAAGCCGCGTTAGATCAGCGTGAAACCGAAGATTTAGCATGGTTAGCCGATTATAAAGCCCACGGTATCGATGCCGGTGGCGATTATAATCTTGGTACCGATTTCGTGGTAAACGATGGCAACCCAGACCCGACGTCTCACATTGTCGATAAAGAAGATGCTAAAAAATGGCGTCAGGAATATTACCAAAAACGTGCTGAGGCCATCCAAGCCAAAATCGATGCAGGTCTGTATGATGGCTCTTTAGTCAAAGCGGGTGAAGGCACATTGGTAATGACAGGGGATAACACCTACCGTGGTGGTACAACCGTCGAACAAGGCTCTCTGTACGGTTTTACTGAATCCTTCGGTACTGCAGACGTGAACGTTAACGGCGGCTCGTTGAGTGTTCTTAATCGCTATAATGACCAATTTACGCAGAAAGGTCAGTTAGTCTCCAATGAAAGCCATAAAGCCAATATCAACATCAACGACAAAGGAACCTATTTAGTCACCGCAGGTCATGATGTGAATGTCGGTAATATGACCTTAAATCAAGGCGCTAAACTGGACGTTGCTGCTGATAATATTGGGCAACTGAAAGACGTTTATCTTAATGATAATTCAATCCAAGGTACGGTTAACGCAGATAATTTAGCCGACAACCGCGCTAAAACCAAAATGCTCGCAGCAAATACCAATAATGCTGCCGCAGATGATTATGCGCTATTCCAAAAAGACGTTTCCGTAAAAGACAACACCATTACAGGCTCTCTGAGCAAAAAAGCGGATACCTCATTTGCTTCATTTGCCAATAATGAGAATAGTCGTTCAATTGCCAATGCATTAGAAAGTAATGCTAAAGGTCAGCTGTTTGATGCAACACTACCGATGAGCGAACGTGACCTTCGTAATACTTATCAATCACTCGGTAGTGATATGTACCTTAATGCAAACAATGCCAGCGTGGTGAACGTATTAGGTCTAACTCGTACCGTGAAAGATCAGGCTATCGGCGTGGGTCATGGTCGTTATGCCAATATTGAAAACAGCAATGCGCGTATTTGGATGACGGGTGTTGGTCAATGGGGCAACCTTGACTATGGTTACAGCAATATGGACACCGATTTCTACGCAGCGTTAGTCGGTGCAGAAATTGATGTGGCCACTCACACCAAAGCGGGTCTGTTCTTCGGGGCTGGTTCATCTAAATATAAAGCCCATGAGTACGGTAAAATTGACAGCAATGACCTGCATGTTGGTGCCTACGGGGTGTCGAATATCAAGGATGTTGCTGCCATTAACTACGGTGTCACTCATACAAACCAAGACAGAGATGCAAAACGCACGCTGTGGGTAGGCCAAGAGTCCGGTTATAACTCCACCAGCTATGATGCGAAAATTACTCAGTTCTTCGTAGAAGGTGCCTATACCCAACTGAATAATGATCGTTATTCTGTTGAGCCTTATGCTGGATTTAACTGGCTGCATGTGACTAGCGACAATTTGCATGAGCAAGTGGGTAATATGCAATTCACCACCAAAACTGACAACCAAGATATCCAAGTCGGTACTGTTGGTTTACGTGGCGGCTATCCATTCAGCGCGGGTAATGTAAATCTCACACTGAAAGGTGACGTGTCTGCGAGCCATTTATTTGGTGATACTCGCCCTGAAGCGATGTTGTTCCTGTCTGACACTGGCGAAACCAAAATTCGTGGTGGCAAGTTAGATAACTTATTTGGCGTGGGCTTAGGGGTTGATGCTCAGCTGAATAAATCCACGACTTTCGGTGTTTCTTACCAAGGTCAATATAACAGTGACGTGAGCTCCAGCGGTGTGAACGCGACATTAAAAATTAACTTCTAATTCAGTTAATTAAAAAAGGGCGGAGTCAATTTTATGTTGATTCCGCCCTTCACCGTTTTTTATCAATACAGTTTTTCGATAAATACAGCGTATGTTAATTAACGCATAGCTTGAACTTCAGAATGGGATAAACCTGTAATTTGACTAATGATATCAATATCTAAGCCTAGTTTTAAACTGGTCAAAACTTGGGTATAAGTGCGTTGGTTAGTCCTAATTTCCGATAATGACTTGACTAACTAACTCGTTGCTTTTAATAAAATTATTTCCTTATTTTAGCCATAAAAAACACCTCAATCAGCGTATTGCTAATTAAGGTGTCATTCAAAATAAACGCATTTTTTAATTTACTCTGCGGGAAAATTTGGACCGATTAAATCAATACGATCAGTACAAATGGCATCAACGCCCCACGCTAATAATAATTTGGCGCGCTCAGGGGAGTTCACCGTATACACCAGAATATATAAGCCCGCTTGCTTCAATAGCTCGACCCGAGCTTTATCCAATAAGAGATGGTCTAAATGGATAGAGACACAGCCTAAACGCGTTGTCAGTTCACGCCAATCCTCTCGCCACTCTTCCAATAATAAACCGCGTGGCAATTCAGGCGTCGCGGCTTGAGCAGCTTCAAGGGACTCAATGGAAAATGAAGAGAGTAATGGTGTAGTTTGCCCTTGCCAGAGTTGGCGAGCCGCTAATGCCACCACGGTTCCTGTCTCAATCTCCAAGCCTGTGGTTGGCTTAATTTCAATATTCGCCATCATGCGATGTTGTTGACAACGCTCAGCCACTTGCGATAGTAGCGGCAAATGCTCGTTGGCAAACTCTTGGCTATACCAACTTCCCGCATCAATTTTAACCAGTTGGCTCCAGTCAAAATCCCCTGCAATTCCATACCCATTACTCGTGCGCTCAAGGGTATCATCATGCAGAAGGAAAATTTGACCATCGCGAGATAACTTGGCATCAAACTCAATCATGGTGTGACCATATTTCGCCCCGACATCAATCGCCGCAAGGGTGTTTTCGGGGGCTAATTTACCGCCGCCACGATGGGCGACAATTTTAGGATAGGGCCAAAAATTCATAAACGATGTCCGTATTGAGTATCAAAAAAATGCTGATGAGCAACAGGGAGATGAAGCCATAGCGTAGAGCCAATCGCAGGGCGATGCTCATGCCCTAAGCGTACAATGACTTTCTGCCCAGCCCACTGACCATGCACGAGATTATCAGCACCTAACATTTCAAGGGTCTCTACTATCAGCGGGATCCCCCCTGACGATTCAGAGCCTAACTGTAAATGTTCCGGTCGGATACCTAACGTTAGCGCATGCCCTACCCACTGTAAATACGTTTGACCTAGCGGTAGTTGCATTCCCCCCTCAAGCTCAAAATGAGAGCCATCCGTACTCAGTTTTCCTTCCAGCAAATTCATGGCGGGGGAGCCAATAAAACTCGCCACAAAACGGCTAGCAGGACGCTCGTACACTTCAACTGGGGAACCGATTTGCTCTGCTACACCTTTATTCATCACCATCACTCGCTGCGCCAAAGTCATCGCTTCCACCTGGTCGTGTGTCACATACAAGCTGGTGGTTTTTAAGCGACGATGGAGCTGTTGCAATTCAAGGCGCATCTGTACCCGCAACTTTGCATCAAGGTTAGAAAGCGGTTCATCAAATAAGAATACGGCTGGGTCACGCACGATGGCACGCCCCATTGCCACACGTTGGCGCTGGCCGCCAGAAAGCTCTCTCGGTTGGCGATTTAATAAGCCATCAAGCTCTAAAATCCGTGCAGCATCCGCCACTTTTTGTCGAATAATCTCTTTTCCTAGCCCACGAATTTTTAGTCCCCATGCCATATTTTCTTCAACACTCATATGGGGATACAGAGCGTAATTTTGGAATACCATCGCAATGCCACGCTCTTTGGGCTCGAGATGTGTGACCCGCTTTCGGTCAATCCAAATGTCACCACTCGTGACTTGCTCGAGTCCTGCCACCATCCGTAGTAACGTAGATTTACCACACCCAGAAGGCCCCACCATCACGATAAATTCGCCGTCCACCACATCCACTGTCAGCGGCTTAATGACTTGGTTTTTTCCGTCCCAGCTTTTGGTGACGGCTTGAAGTTTTAATTCTGCCATGGTTATTTCTCACTATCGACCAAGCCACGCACAAACGCCCTCTGCATAGCTAATACCACAAGAACCGGAGGAATAAGCGTGAGCAACATTGCCGCCATAACTTGATTCCATTGCGTCGTACCCTCACCCGATGCGATCATGCCTTTGATCCCCGCAACTGCGGTTCCTAAGCTGGGATCTGCAACGATCAAGATCGGCCACAAGTATTGGTTCCAACCATAAATAAAGGTGATCACAAACAGCGCCGCTAAGTTTGTTTTGGACAACGGCAGCACAATGTCGACGAAAAACCGCATAGGAGAAGCTCCATCAATACGTGCAGCCTCAATCAATTCATCCGGTAACGTCATAAAAAATTGGCGAAATAAAAAGGTCGCCGTGGCGGATGCCATCAATGGCAAGGTTAGCCCTGCGTAACTATCCACCATGTTTAAGTTAGAAATTACCTCGACCGTGGGAAAAATTCGCACTTCGACAGGTAACATTAACGTGATGAAAATCATCCAAAAAAATAAACTACGACACGGAAAACGGAACCAAACGATGGCAAAAGCCGATAACATCGAAATCGTCATTTTTCCAATCGCTATCACCAGCGCCATAATGGTGCTGTTCACCAACATCAACCAAAATGGGGCGCTATTCACTGCCACGCCGTTATTCCAAATATGCAGGATGTTTTCCCATAAATGAGAGCCAGGTATTAGGGTAATAGGGGTATCGAAGACCGCTTTATCGTCGAGTGTCGCGGCAACAAAAGCCACATACAGCGGAAATAAAATCACTAAAATCCCAATTACCAGCATTGAATGACTGAATACGCTCAGCCCACGATTTTTCTCAATCATTGGTAACGTACCTTACGCTCAATAAAACGGAATTGAATCACCGTTAGGATGATCACCAAACCCATTAAAATCACGGATTGTGCTGCGGATGAAGAGAGATCGAGCCCTGAAAAACCTTCACGGTAAATCTTATAAATCAGTGTCGTCGTCGCTTGTACTGGCCCCCCGCCCGTTGCCGCATCAATCACAGGGAAAGTATCAAAGAAGGCATACACCAAATTCACCACCAGCAAAAAGAAACTCACTGGAGTAATTAATGGTAAGGATATTTTAAAGAAACGACGGATAGGCCCAGCGCCATCAATAGCGGCTGCTTCCATCAAAGAGCGAGGAATAGACTGTAAGGCAGCGAAGAAAAACAAAAAGTTATAACTGATTTGTTTCCAAACTGAGGCTAAAACCACTAAAAACATTGCCTGACCGCTATTTTGGGCATGGTTCCAGTCATAGCCAATGGATTCCAAACCATAGGTTATCAATCCTCTGCCGGGACTAAACAAAAACATCCATAAAACTGCCGCAACAGCAGGGGCAACAGCATAAGGCAGCAGCATTAATGTTTGGTAAAAACGGCTTCCTCTTACCACATAATCAACCAAAGCCGCGAAAAACAGCGAGACTACAAGCCCACTTCCCGCCACCCAAGCACTAAAAATCATTGTGGTATAGAAGGAGTCTACATAGTAGCTATCGCTAAAGAGTTGAGTGAAGTTTTCTAACCCCACAAATTCACTGGATAACCCAAAAGGATCAATACTTTGTAATGAATACCACAGCGCTTGCCCAGCAGGTAAAATAAAGAAAATCACCGTAATGATTAGCTGTGGTAATACTAGCGCGTAAGGTAACCAGCGGGAGCGAAAGACGGGACGAGATGATGACATAAGCAACCCAATAAATCAGATGTGATGCAGCGCCCCTCTTAATTCCATCAAGAGGGGCGAAAGAACTCATTACTGAGTGGATTTTTCGAAACGGCGCAGTAATTGGTTACCACGCTCAACAGAGGCATCAAGGGCTTGTTGTGGGGTCTTTTTACCTGACCACACGGACTCTAGCTCTTCATCCACGATGGTGCGAATTTGCGGCATATTGCCTAAGCGTAATCCTTTGGTGTAAGGCAATGGAGCTTTGTTTAACATTTGGCGAGTCGCAATATCTGCTCCCGGGTTTTTGTCATAAAAACCGGATTTTTTCGTTAACTCATACGCTGCCGTTGTAATGGGTAAATATCCGGTATTTTGATGCCATTTCGCCGCATTTTCAGGTTCAGCTAAGAATTTCATAAACTCTGCAACGCCTTTATACGTGGCAGGATCTTTACCGCCCATCACCCACAGGCTCGCACCGCCAATGATAGCGTTTTGTGGTGCCGTTGGGATTTGTGCATCATAAGGCATCATGCCAACACCAAAATCAAACTTAGCATGCTTGCGAATATTCGCGAGAGAACCGGAGGAGCCAGTAATAATGGCACAATCTCCGTTATAGAATTTCTCAGTTGGCTCGTCTTTACGCCCTAAATAACTGAATGTGCCTTTTTTATTCATATCTTGCAGCTGCTCGATATGCCTTACATGGTCTGGAGTATTGAATTCCAATACCGCGTCTGCGCCGTCAAAACCATTATTCTTCGATGCGACAGGCAACCCGTTCCATGCACTGAAGTTTTCAATTTGGATCCAGCCCTGCCAACCGCTGGCATAGCCGCATTTCATTCCTGATTCACGTAATTTTTCAGTATATTGAGCAAGATCTTGCCATGTTTTAGGTGGGGTATCTGGGTTTAAACCCGCTTTTTTGAAGGCTTCTTTATTGTAATAAAGAACGGGAGTAGAGCTATTGAAAGGCTGAGATAACAGGTGTCCTGTTTTTGCATCACTATAATAGCCCGAAACAGTAGGCACAAACTGAGATTCATCAAAATCAATTCCGGCTTCTTGAAAAACTTCGTAGACAGGTTTGATAGCTTTGGATGACATCATCGTCGCAGTACCAACTTCATAAACCTGTAATATCGCAGGCGCATTGCCAGAACGAAATGCCGCAATCCCCGCAGCTAGGCTTTGCTCGTAGTTCCCTTTATAAGTAGGAACCACCTTGTAATCTGGGTGAGTTTCATTAAAGCGAGTGACAAGGTCATTCACTTCTTCGCCAAGCTGACCTTCCATTGAATGCCAGAATGGGATTGTGGTGACTGCCATTCCTTGACTACTAAAAGCCAAGCCTAACATCATTGCTAAAGCGGACTGTTTGATAGATGCCATGCCAATTCTCTCTTTTATAATGACTGAAGTTTATCCGCAGAGATTTACACTAAAATGTGCGAATTCACGCAGTTTATGTTCGAGAGAGAATTTATCACCGAGAAATGACAGAAATATCGCCAACACATGACAGATTGATGACGACCATATCTCTAGCAAATGACGTTTACATGACAATCGACGTGTTTTATTTTCACGCTATATCGAAAATAAACACTCCATTTAATTTAAATAATGAATTCTTGATTATTGAAAAATGATTAAATAACAAAAAATAGGAAAAATAAATAAAAAAGCAAAAAAAGATACCAGAAATAATTTTGCGGTCATTGTCATTCTATACATATTATTCACCTTATTTTTATTTAAAATAACACATAAATAAAAACAAACTTGAGAACAAGTCCATTCTTGACATAATCATGAAAATAAATTTAATTTCTCATTTAATTTTAGGGTAATAAAGAGATAACAACAAATATTTAATCCGATAAAATATACAAACTAATAATAACCTACCAAATAAGCCATTTTATGACTATCGTTTTATAGCCAATTATGAATGCACGTATCAATAAATAAAAAAGGGCAAATAGAAATCTATTTACCCTTATAGATTAATTATTAGATTAACTTCCAGGCGTAAAGTAAATTGGTGAGCCTGGCCCTACCGGTAATCCCAAAATAAACACCCAGATAATAAAGAACAGAGACCAACCAATAAAGAAAATAATCGAGTATGGCAGCATCATTGAAACCAAGGTACCAATCCCTGCATCTTTCTTATATTTGACGACGATTGCCATAATCAAGCCAAAATAGCTCATCATTGGTGTAATAATATTGGTCACAGAATCACCAATACGATAAGCCGCTTGGATAGTTTCTGGGGAATAGCCTGCCAACATTAACATTGGTACAAATATCGGTGCTGTCACAGCCCATTGAGCAGAAGCTGATCCGATCATCAAGTTAATAAAGGCGCATATCAGAATAAAGCCAACAAATAATATTCCACCGTGTAGGTCAATACTATTTAAGAAATTAGCGCCTTTGACCGCAATAACTTGCCCGATATTTGTCCATCCAAAGAATGCAACGAACTGTGCTGCAAAGAAAATGATGACTAAATAGAGACCCAAAGTGCTCATTGCGCTTGCCATCGCATCAACCACATCTTTATCACTGCGCATGGTTTTTGCAATATAGCCGTAAACAATCCCTGGAACCGCAAAGAAAATAAAGATAAACACCACAATCGCTTTTAAGAAAGGTGAATTACTCACTAACCCTGTTTCTTGATTACGTAAAATTCCACTTTCCGGTACCACCATTAAGGCTAATACTGCCGCTAATCCCCAGAAAGTCACTGATGCCCAGAACAGCGCTTTTTTCTCAAGCGGCGTCACTTCAGCTGAGGCGCGGAGCTTATCTTCATCTTCATCAACACCACCGCCTTGGTAAGGGCCTAACTGTGGCTCAACAATTTTCTCTGTGATGAAATAACCCAAGATAGTGATCAAGAAGGTACTGGCAAACATAAAGTACCAGTTTGCTTCTGCCCCAACGATATAGGTAGGGTCAATAATTCGAGCGGCTTGTTGAGTGATCCCTGACAATAACGGATCCACGGTTCCTAATAACAAGTTCGCTGAGTATCCACCGGATACCCCTGCAAATGCAGCTGCAAGCCCAGCTAATGGATGGCGACCTAATGAATGGAAAATAATCGCAGCCAGCGGAATCAGTACCACATAACCGAGTTCTGCCGCGGTATTAGACATAATTCCAGCAAAAACAATCGCAACGGTGGTTAATTTACGAGGTGCTTTGATAACAATCAGACGCATTGCTGCAGATAATAAACCGGCACGTTCTGCGATCCCAACCCCTAAAAGAGCCACTAATACCGTGCCTAGAGGCGCGAACCCAGTAAAGTTGGTGACCACGTTAGACAGAATTTTACGGATGCCTTCCGCATCTAACAGGCTAACAATATGAATAATCCCGTCTTCAGCACGACCTTTCGCACCCTCAGGGCGAGGGTCCGGCACACTAACACCAAAGTACTGACCAACGGCGGAAGAGACTAATAAAATCCCAATTAAGATAATGAATAGAATAACAGGATGTGGCAGAGCATTCCCCAGCCATTCAACCGTTCGTAAAAAACGGCTACCCTCTTGTTTTTTTTGTTCCATATATTCTCCTTATAAACAAGAGAAATGAACATTACACAATGTTTTTCTCTTCACCTAATTACAAGCATATAAATTCAAACCAACAAATTTGATACAAATTGAATACATTAACCAACAATCAGCATACTGGTAGTAAAAATATAATATTTACTTTATTAAATTTTATTTATGTTAAAATCTAAAACTACAAAAATTAAATATCATAAAAGTACGAAAATGTGCTCAAGCTAACACTTTAACCATATTAAATCGCCATTTCTTATTGTTTTTAACTATATAGATATCAAATTTCGTCAGTTTTATTTCATTTAATTCGCTTAATACTCATTTTTACAATTACAATAAATTTGAGTTAGATAGAACAAAGTAAAATACCAATTAGCCTGATTAATGTATGTTTTTAATCTAGGTTAATCAGCGCTATAATCGACGCCTGTTCACTACAAAGCGAGCCATAATGTCTGTCATTGATCTTTGGGCAGAGCGCCATATTCAAGACGCTTTAAATAAAGGGGAGTTATCCAATCTCAATGGTGAAGGGAAGCCTTTGCAGCTTGATGATGACAGTCAAGTTCCTGAAGAATTAAGGGCGAGCTATCGTATTCTTAAAAATTCTGGGTATCTGCCTCCTGAGCTGCAACAGAAAAAAGAAGCGCTGAATTTATGCCATATGCTGCAGCAGCTCTCTGCCGATGACCCCAATTATGTTGCCATCAGTAAGCAATTAGCCTTACTTGAATTAAAACTAAAACAAGCCAATATCAATACCGACTTTTTATATGGCGAATACGCAGTGACAATTTCAGAACATTTAGAGTCTAAATAGCGAAGAATTAACGTTTAGGTAGGGATTGCAGACGATATTCCTGAGGGGTTTTACCGTAAAACTTACGAAATGCTTGGCTAAAAGCAGAGTGCGAGTCATACCCCACCAAAGTGGCAATATGTTCAATGGTTTGGTGAGTTAATAATAGACTTCCCGCTGCCTCCATCCGTTTTTGCAATAAAAATTGCATGACGGTGATCCCCATTTCGGCCTTCACTTTACGTTGTAAGGTACTGACTGACATATAAAACGCGCTGGCGATATCTTCGCAGCTTATAGGTAAATGCAGACGTAACTCCACCCAATGAACCAGCTCATCCACCCAGCGGTTTTCAGGTTTTAATTGAGCCAATAACAGGCGAGCAACGGCAAAGTTTTGTTCCGGTGCTTGAGGAAAACGTTGTAACCAATTTAATAACCCCACCGCCGCTGGCGTCAGCGTAAAATGCGTCGTTTTTTCATTTAATGACCATTGCGCCGTTGCAGGCATTTCCAATACATAATTTTGATTACCATCTTGTCCACTGAAAGCATGGCTAACACTCGGCGGGATCACGACACCCTGACCTGCATTTAGCAGCCAGTGTTGGCGATGCATATTGATTTCCATCGCTCCTGATAACGCAAATACCACCTGCCATTGCCCATCATGCTGATGAGAAATAACCTCTTGGGAATATTGGCGATAGTGCAATTCAGGTAATAACAAGACAAGCTCCTACTGGGTGGCATACAGTAGGAGTATAACGGTTTTAATCGAGAAAATGCAGCCTTACGGCTTAAGCGAGGCGAGAACCATTCGGTACAGGTAGATTAAATTCAGCTAATACAATGGCACCCGTTTCATCGGGGGCACCTGTAATTAACACTTCAGATTTAATACCCGCAATACGTTTAACTTCAAAATTACACACACATAAAACCTGTTTGCCAATTAAACTTTCAGGGGTGTAATGCACGGTAATTTGTGCACTTGAACGCTTTACTCCCAATTCCCCTAAATCCACATCCATCACATAAGCGGGTTTTTTTGCTTTACTGTTCACTTCTGCACGAATAATCGTACCAACACGCATTTCCACTTTCGTAAAATCGTCCCACTCAATAATTTGCATATCTTTATTCCTAAATTAAACGATGGTAATAGCTTAAATTAGCATAGGATAGATAGAGGCTCTTAGCGTCAAACATGCATTTTATGTTGTGAAACCGTCATTGATTATCACCTGATAATCACAGGTAATAATCAATGGGTACAAGAGAGATAAAACGCGAGGTTACATATTTGAAAAAGTATTCATAATAATGCCGCCAGAGATAATTAATCCCATCGCGAAGACTGCGGGCACATCCGGTTTTTGTTTATATAAAATCATTGAAACTAACGTCACACCGACAATACCAAACCCACACCATAAAGAGTACGCAACACCCACGGGGATATAGCCCATTGCACGAGTTAACGCAAAATAGCATAAACAATAAGCCACAATCACTAAAATGGATGGACCCAATTTACTAAAGCTGTTGGTTTTTTTGATCATCGATGTGCCTGTAATTTCTGAACCAATCGATAATGCCAACCATAAAAATCCAGTAAACATACTATTCCTCTCTTCTTATTAGTGAGCAACTTTGTTGGTTGAAGACAGTGACGCATCCGAATTTTCAGCCGGTTCCGCCTCATCCGAGCCCATTTTAGAAAACAGGTTCATAATCACGATACCAGACGCAATAACCCCCATCCCAATCATTGCCGCCATATCTGGGTGCTGCCCATAAAACAGCATACCTAAAGTTGAAACCATCAAAATACCGGTACCCGACCAAGTCGCATACGCTAACCCAACTGGAATATATTTTACTGCTCGAGAAAGAGAGTAATAACAAATGACATAAAGAACGACGATTAAACCTAATAATAATGATTTAGTTGTTCCTTCACTATTATCGAACATTTTCAATGTGGATGTTGCTGAGGTTTCAGAAATAATAACCGCTAGCATCCAAAGCCATGATTTTGCTTTAGAGGACATAGATAATACTCCTACATAGATAGACGTTTAAAATATTAAATTGAAATAAAATTTATTTTTTTAGAGACTTTAAATAATCCATTGCCGAATCTGTTAATTTATTTTTATTTAGGGAATATTCCTTTGGGTCATTCATTACTTCTTTCAAAGTAATATAGCGATTCTGGTTTATTTTATTTTCACTCGATATCTCATCATTTTTAATGAGCATTTTATTTTCAATATTATTAAATGTATCGAATTGAATACCTAATGAGATAGCCTTATTCATATTCTCTTTAATAAGGCGGTTATAATGTTCATTTTTATTCAAACCTAATATTTGGTTCAAATCACTCTCAGGGCAGCAATGATATTTCAATGCCATGATAGGAATATTTCGAGAGAGTGTTTGGATGATAATTTCGCTCTCTTCGTTGGTTGCCAACCCATTCACGACTTCATTCAGTACCTTGGTTCCTATAAAAGGGAGAAAAACCCCGTGAAATCCTGCGAGTTTTTCCATATTAAAGGTATGAATATCAAAACATTGCCCAATTTCTTTCCATTGATTTATCGTCGATTGCGTTAGCATCTCCTTGGTGGCATAGAAAGAAAAAGACATTGAAGGTAACTGCAATAAACGCTGATAAACCGCCTGTTGATAATCTTGGCTTGGGGACAATAACACCAATACTCGCCGTTTCAGCTGTTGCAGTACCTGTAATACTATCTGCTCAATCATTTTTTCGTTCATATTGCCACCGCTCGTTTAGTCCTTAGCTGACAACAAACACGCTGTCACTGTTACGTAACCCTGCCGCATTCGCTTCATCTGTATCAATATGAAACTCCAGAGAAAACCTTGCATCCACTCGAACAACGACTTCATCAAATACGAGGCTACGCTCACCTTCCGTGCGAACACATACGCGCTGCCCATTGGAAACATTTAGCGACCTAGCATCTATTAAATTCATGTGAATATGGCGCTGAGCACAAATGACTTGCTCACAAAGATTAACATGCCCTGCGGGACCAATTAACAACGCACTCCCCGATTGATTTAAATCTCCAGATTCACGTACTGGCGCTTTAATACCTAATGCAAAACAATCTGCTTTCGAGACTTCCAACTGGGTTGTTGGTCTTGTGGGTCCTAACACTCGCACTTTACTGATCGACCCTTTAGGCCCAACCACCATCACACACTCTTTTGCCGCAAATTGACCAGGTTGCTTCAAATCTTTAAATGGCGTCAGTTGATAACCTTCACCAAAAAGTGCAGTAACATCTTCTTGTGAAAGGTGGACATGACGGTTCGAAACGCCCACAGGGATAGCAATGGGGCTATCAATCATTGAGGTTGGATTTGACATAGCTAAACGAGACAAAATCTTTCCCATCAACTGCTGGTTTATCATGATTTTTTCCCTTTACGCACATCAGTTTTTGGCTCCACAGTGGCAGTCTCGACAGCCATCACCACAGGTGCCTCAACGGTCGGTTTTTCAACACTGTTTTCTTCTTCACTCGCTTTATGCTTAGTGGATAGCAGCTGGGTGATCACTCGCTCTTCTGGGCGGGCAATGACTAATGTGCCTTTTAATAGGTCTTGATGGCTGATAACCGATGCACCATGGTCAACGGCGGTTCTTACTGCACTAATTTCTCCCTGAAAACAAACAGAAACTAAGCCAGAACCGATTTTACGGTAGCCAACAATCTCGACACTCGCCGCTTTGCATGCAGCATCCGCCGCTTGTATTGCTGATGTCAGCCCGTAAGTCTCAATGACGCCTAAACTTTTCATTTTTCTCTCCTACTTAGTGACGAACCAGTCGAATATCGAAATCGAATTTTTTAAAGAAAGCCTCTAATTGATCTAACTCTTCCGCGCTGTAGGTTGGGTCTTTCTTGATGGGATAAATCATGTCGAGCTTGTCGTATTTTCCGCGACCAAGCTGGTGATAAGGCAGAATATCAATTCGACTTAAATTGCCGCGTTTCGACAATTCCATGGCGTATTCAATTGCACCTGTTATTGCATCAAAAGAATCGTTATATCCGCGAACTAAAGGCATACGCATCACCACATTTGCCCCTAACTCCATTAATCTTTCGAGGTTGCGACGCACATTTTCATTACCAATACCAAACAGATTTTTGTGCTCAACGGTATCGATATGCTTAACATCAAACAGGAATAGGTCGACAACTTCGGCTAACTTTTCATAATTCGCTAATGATGTCGTACCTTGCGTTTCAACCGCTGTATTGATCATCATTTTTTTGCATTCACGCAAAAGCTCAACGGCAAAATCTGTCTGTAAACTCATTTCACCGCCACCAATCGTGACACCACCGCCAGAGGAAATATAAAAATCGTAGTCTTGCATGATGATCTCCATCATTTCAGAGACCGTGACATCTTTTCCCATAATGTCTAGCGCATCAGAAATGCACACTTCCTCACATTTACGGCAACCGATGCAGTCAATACTACGATTCACGCGGTGGACAGCTTCACCTTGTTCATTGGTGGTCATGTAATGAATCCCCGCAGGGCAAACATCCACACACTTCCCACACCCAACGCATTTATCGTGGGAAAACATCACTTGGAACTGGCTACTTAGCCCTTCAGGGTTAGCGCACCAAGGGCAACGAATATTGCATCCTTTAAGAAAGATCAGGGTTCGAATGCCATCACCGTCATAAATTGAGTACTTCTGGATATTAAATATCCGCCCTCTGATTTCTGCCGCTGTGTTCATCATTGCATCTCCAAAACAGTTTCAAACTTATTGTTTTTATTATGTATGGTGGGAATAGCCGCCTATCCCCACCCAGATTTGGTTTAGAATTTCTCAATCACGGTACGGCTGATGATTTCGTCCTGAACCTCTTTACATAACTCAACGAA
The DNA here is from genome assembly GCF_028479565.1 of Providencia sp. PROV202. Classification (NCBI taxonomy): domain Bacteria; kingdom Pseudomonadati; phylum Pseudomonadota; class Gammaproteobacteria; order Enterobacterales; family Morganellaceae; genus Providencia; species Providencia sp. PROV202. The sequence continues at coordinate 103,091 of NZ_JAMPNV010000020.1, forward strand.
GTAAGCACTGTAGCCAGCAACACGCACGATTAAGTCACGGTATTTCTCAGGTTCTTGCTGTGCTTTTTTCAGCATTTCGTTATCAACGTAGCTGAACTGCATTTGACCGTTACCCAAAATGGATGCCGTTCTTAACAACGTGATTAACCCATTGCGACCTTCTGGTGTATCCAATAAGCCTTTTAAGAACTTAAAGTTATGCACCATACCGATATTCATCGTTTCCACGTTCATCTTACTGATAGATTTAATAATTGCCGTTGGGCCCTGTTTATCCGCCCCTTGAGTTGGGCTAATCCCATCTGACAGCGGCATCCACGCCAAACGACCATTCGCAGTCGCGGCAGTTAACTCGCCAATCGGTGTGTTGTTAGAAATGGATAATGTGCCGTGACTCAATGTGGAATACAGCATGTCGTATTTGCGGCACTCGCGTTCAGTCCATTCAGTAATGTCTAAAGCATATTGGTCGACATAGTTGTCATCATTACCGAACTTAGGTGCATTTAGGCAATCACGACGTAACTCTTCATAACCTTCAAAGTTGGCAAGCAGGCCATCGCGCACTTGCTCTAAGGTATAGCGGCCCTCTTCATAAACCACTTTGCGAATAGCCGCCATTGAGTCAACGTAAGTTGCTAGACCAGAGAAAATCAGCCCTGGGCCGTGGTTAATCATTGCACCACCCGCCGCAACATCTTTCCCTTTCTCCATACAGCCTTCCACCAGTAAAGACATCAATGGTTTTGGCGCGACATCACGGTGAACACGCTGACTGATGACCGTACCAATCGCCGACAAACGAACAATATGGGCAATTTGCGCTTTCACGGCATTGTCGAAATCTTCGAACGTTTTCAGGTTACGCAGATCCCCGGTATCTAAACCTTGATGGCTATCGAACAGCACCATCCGACCACGGTTCAGAACAAACTCAATGGCGATTGGCCACTGGGTATAACCCGTTGATGTCCACTGATAAATTCGACCTGATTTTTGTGGTTCCACGCAACCCATTAAGCAATAGTCGCGAGCATCTTCGAAATCAAAGCCTTTACGCAGCATCATTTTGATATGGGAATCATCAAAGTGGCAGGCAGGGAAGCCCATACCGGCTTTCACCACATCCACGATTTTTTCCATATATTTTTGTGGAGATTGGTTATGAATACGGCATGCTAATGATGGCTGATAAACTTTCACGAAACGGACTGCATCCATAATTAAGTACGTTAAATCGTTACACGCATCACCACCAGAGCGTTTTTGACCACCCACAGTTAAGTTGATAAACGGCTGATATCCAGCGAAATATTTAGCACCCAGCTCACTGGACATCCACATTAATTCCGCACATTTGATGATAAACGCCTGCATCATTTCCAATGCTTGGTCTTGGGTTAAACGACCCGATTGAATATCGCTTTCATACATTGGGAAACAGTATTGGTCTAAACGACCTAATGATAATCCTGTTTGGTTTTCTTCAATTTCAAACAAGGATTCCACAGTCCAAATACTTTGCAGCGCTTCTTGCAATGTTTTTGGTGGGTTCGCGGGTACATTTTCGTTCACTTGAGCAATTGTCAGTAACTCTTCACGACGTTTCTGATCTGTCTCTTGAGAAGCCAGTTCACGAGCATGTTCAGCGATACGATGCGCATAAGCCACCACACCTTCACAGGTTTCAATTGAGGCTTTATAGAAATAGATGCGGTCGATGTCCTCTGGATTTTGCATGCTTAACTCAGCCAGTCTTGCCTGAGCATCCGCTTTAATGCCATTCATGCCTTTAGTGAAAAGCAATACGTCATAACCTGGGCAAGTATCGCCGCCGCCATTGATTTGGTGATAGGACAAGTCACTCACAAAAGTTTCGCCGCTGAATTCCCAAACCCCAGCTTCACGATATTGCGCTTCACAAATTTCATCCAGAGAACGACCTTCCCAGAATGGTGCGATTTCTTCACGAATCACTTTTTTATCTTCTTCAGCGATCACAAATGGATCTTGTGGGCGAGTGCTCATTGTATCGAGCTCATCCACCACCCAGCGCCATGCGATATCAGGTGAAAATGCACCTGCACGCGCTTTACCACATGGGTGACCGACAATCAGCTCTTCAGGCTGGATCAAGATAGGCGCGGTTTCACACGCACGACGGAATGCTTTTGCACGTAATAAAATCGGCGGTAAACCTGGGTTATTTTTCACGACTTCCGTAAAGGCTAATGCGCGATAGATAGACACGCTTGGGCGCGCTTCTAGATAACGGTTACGCAAACGCTGTAAGCGTGGCGTTAACCCTTCCATCACTTTGAATTCATTATCTTGTTGAGCCGTTGGTGCGACATAACTCGCTAAAGCCGCAGAATATTGAGGCTGCGTGCTTGCTTGACCACAATATAAACGGACTTTTAATCCAGCATTAATTGCGCTGATATTTTCATGAGCAGAAAGCATCATCGCGGAAAGTTCGTTGATGCAAACTTGCGGATCATTAAGATAGACACCGCCTTTCAGTGCATCAAACATTGGATAGCCATCAATGGCGCGTGTTGCACGGACTTCTGACAGCTCAGCCAGTTTTAACCATAAGCTTTCAACAATCTCGTAAGCCTGTTGTTGAGTTAATCGACCTTGCTCAATGTCGCGCTGATAGAATGGATAAACGGCTTTGTCGAAGCCCATTGGGTTCACGGCATAGCTGCCATTTTCTAAATGCAAAATCAGTTGTAATAGGTAGAACGCTTGGCAAGCTTCTTTAAAGGTTTGTGCTGGTTTCGCAGGCACTTGGCGTAATACTTCCGCGCTTTCTTGTAATTCGGCACGACGATATGGGTTAGCTTCTGTGGCCGCAAGATTCTCTGCTCGTACGGCTAAAGCATTTGCAAAATGGATGGCTGCATCACAGGCATAAATTGCTGCACGGCAGTTATTTGCCTCATCAATACTATTACGGCTAACGGCACTGCCAATATTTCTGACGCGGTTTTCTAGCTGATTTTTAATTTCCGCAAATCCGACATTGAGTACCACTAAATAATCCGGTGCGGCAATTGCGCTATCGCCCGCTAAAAATTCATAAATACTCTGGCTGTGTACTTCATCTTCCGTATGGAAAATTGCACCGCGAGGTGTTGAAGATTGGCTACCAATGATCAATTCATCTTGTGCAATAAAAGCGGGGAAACTACGAATAAACTCATAAAAACGCTGAGCGGGTTTAATCGCTTGAGGTGCCCCTGTTAATTGATTTCTGACAGTTTCAAGAATGTTGGCACGTTCGGTAATGATTGAGCAATTGCGAGCACTTAAACGTTCAGCCAGTGTTTTTACACGTGGGGTCAAAGCATATTTGGCCATGTTAGCCTCTCCTGATGTTCTTTCTAGTTCGTTATTCATCACATAAAAAGCGTTAACTATTAAAAAGACTGTCTGTACAGTGCTTCTAGCTGCTTTTCATTTACGTCCCGTGGATTAGTCGGAGTGCAACTATCGCGCAACGCTTGTCCAACCATTTCCCCTAAACGGGCATTAAAATCAGTTTCATTGACGCCTGTAGCGTGAATGCCTTTCGGCATATTCATTTCATCTTTCAATACGTTGATTGCCATAATTAAGCTCTCAACGCCTTCACGTATATTTGATGCGGGTAAATTAAGTTTTCTGGCTAAATCGGCATAACGCTTCGCCGCGTTGGTTTCACAACACCCTTCCAGCCCCGCGTTAAATGCCACCACTTGAGCCATCAATAGCGCATTGGCACGACCATGTGGAATGTGGAACACGCCGCCAAGTGCGTGCGCTAAGCTATGCGTGATCCCCAGAGATGCGTTGGTAAATGCCATTCCAGCAATACACGATGCGTTATGCATTTTTTCACGAGCCACTAAGTTACTGCCGTCGCGATAGCAATCAATTAAGTGAGCAAACACCAACTGAACCGCTTTCTCGGCAAGTGCATCTGAAAAGTCAGAGGCACTGCGTGAAACATAAGCTTCTAGGGCATGACATAGCACATCCATTCCCGTATCTGCCGTGATAGCGGCAGGGACTGACTTCACTAAAACAGGGTCTAAAATCGCCACATCGGGCAACATAAATTCATCAACCAGCACCAATTTCTCAGAGTGAGATTTGATCACTGAAAAAGACGTGACTTCAGAGCCTGTTCCGCTAGTTGTCGGAATAGCCACAAAATGAGGTTTAGCTCTATGGCTGTCTTGGCGGGTATGCCATAGGGAATAAATAACCGCTTTTGCCGCATCAATCACCGAACCACCGCCCAGTGCAATCACTAAATCTGGATATTGGCTATCCATGATTTTCATGCCTTTTACGATGGACGAGATTTCTGGATCCGGTACTACATCGTCATACAGAGAAAATGAAATTCCCTGTTGAGATAATCGGTGAATCACCTCGTCGGCTAACCCAAATTTCACCATCGCTTTGTCGGTTACGATAAACGCGTGCTGGGCGTTAACCTGAGATAAATAATCCAAAGCATTCGCACCGAATTGCACCCTTGGTTTAATCAAAAACTGGTTCATGCGTTATTTACTCCCTACCGTCTCGATACACTTTTTCAACAATGGCAACCACGGACATCGCTTTGTATTTGTCCTTATTCAATGCGAAGTACTCTTCCGCCAGAACAAGGTCATTAATACCTGCGCCTACACTGTCCACCGCAACATACGTTTTGTCCTTCAACGGTTTGAGATCATCGCCAAGCGCCGTGATCATCAGTAAATTACTGCCACTAAGCTCTTGGCATTTCTGCGTTGCGACAACATGCCCTATTACCTTTGCCAAAATCATGATTTACCCGCCTTATCTCAATAAATTACTTATTTAGGCGTCCGAGAACGGCCTTAATAATCTGCTCGACATTCTCTTCCGTGATATCCCCATGAGTGGCGACCGCTTCAGCAACATCAGCATGACTCACTGCATTAGCAAATCGGTTATCCGCAGCGCTATTACTTTGAGCTTTTACTGGTTGAGTCTGACGGAAACGGTCATCATCGAGAATGCTGACAGACGCTTGATTTCCATGCCCAGTCGATGCAATTGGCGATGTTGAGTAAGCCGGAACACTCACTGGTGCGGGTTGTCTCAAATCATCAATGGAACGCACGCCATAACCGACTTTACGGATATTGAGCAAGTTCATCGGACCGACGTTATCAGAACTAGAACCACCTCCAATCGCTCCACATCCTAATGTCAGTGCTGGCGTAATATTGGTGGTTGCACCAATTCCACCTAGTGCGGCTGGCGTATTAATCAAAATACGGTTAACCGGTTTTTCGAGAGAAAATTGGCGAATAACATCTTCATTTTGAGTGTGGATCACCAGCGTGTGTCCTAAACCTTCGTTAGTCAGTAAATCAACAACGCGGTGACATGCAGAACGCCAATCTTCCTCAACATACATACCTAAGATTGGGCACAGTTTTTCCCGTGAATACGGGTTTTTCGGTGAGACCGTATCTTGCAACGCAATTAACACTCGAGTGTTAGCTGGAACACTAAAGCCCGCACGTTGGCTCAACGTAATCGCGTCTTTTCCTACGACTTCAGGGTTAATCGTGCCATTCGCTCTCAGTAGCATGGAAGCCATGCGTTTCGCTTCATCTTCATTCATGAAGTAAGCGCCTTGAGCTAATAACTCGCGGTGTACATCGTTGTAAATGCAGCGTTCAACAATGATGGATTGCTCTGATGCGCAAATCACACCGTTATCAAACGTTTTGCTGGTAATGATGTCACTGACTGCTTTTTTGATATCTGCACTACGTTCAATGAAAGCAGGACCGTTACCCGGGCCACCACTGATTGTTGGTGTGCCAGATGCATAAGCGGCGCGTACCATGCCTTCTCCCCCCGTTGCCAGAATGAGAGAAACATCTTTGCTGTGCATTAATTCTTTTGTCGCTTCCAGCGTTAGCATAGTCACACCATCGACGATACCTGCTGGCGCACCCGCTTCAAGTGCCGCTTTTTTTACGATCTCAAGCGTTCTAAAACTACATGCTTTCGCGTTTGGATGGGGGGAAAAGACGATTGCGTTACCGGCTTTCAAGGCAATCAATGTTTTATAGATAATGGTTGAGGTTGGGTTAGTCGAAGGCACCAGCGCCGTGATCACCCCTAACGGAACACCCACATCCATAACTTTATTGATTTTGTCATCATTAATGATGCCAACTGTTTTCAGATCTTTAATATGTTCATACACACGCACTGAAGCGAACGTATTTTTCAGGACTTTGTCTTGCCACTTCCCAAAACCCGTCTCTTCATTCGCCATTTTTGCTAACTCTTCTGCATGACGAGCAGATTCTGTCGCAATGTGTTTAACAATACTGTCGATTTTCTCCTGCGAAAAAGTCGCAAAGATTTTTTGTGCTTGTTTCGCATTTCTAACCAGCTCTCTAGCCAGTTGTCTGGATTGCAGATCTTTATCTAATGCAACCATGTCTTCCCCCGTACCGGAGTCAAAAGATTAAACTTACTAATTTGTTGTTTTATCTAATACTTCTAATGATTACGCTTTATGCTGCTGCGCGATTTTGCCAATATCATTGTGTGGTCTTGCTATCACACGAGAAGTCACCACGGTGCCAACACGCTTCGCAGCTTCGACACCGGATTCAACCGCAGCATTAACAGCACCCACATCGCCTTTTACCATGGCGGTGACGAGTCCAGAGCCCACATTTTCATAGCCGATTAGCTCGACGTTAGCGGCTTTGCACATGGCATCAGCAGCTTCGATACACGCCACTAAACCTTTAGTTTCAATTAAGCCAAGAGCTTCTTTCATAAGTAAATTTCCTATTTATTCTGCGACTTTATACTGAGAGACAATTTTCTGGATGTCGCTGTGTGGACGAGCGATAACCAGAGAGGTCACGACGGTGCCAATACGAGATGCTGATTCAACGCCAGAATCAACCGCCGCTTTAACAGCACCAACATCCCCTTTCACCATGGCGGTGACTAACCCAGAACCCACATTTTCATAGCCAATCAGCACCACGTTAGCGGCTTTACACATCGCATCAGCTGCTTCGATACAAGCAACGAGTCCTTGTGTTTCAATAAGACCTAATGCATCACCCATATTTCCCCCGAAAACGCTATGCTTTATGTTTAATCACGATTTTGTTGATATCGTTATGTGGACGGGCGATGACTAACGATGTCACCACTTCACCAACACGCTGAGCAGATTCAACACCGGAATCTACTGCCGCTTTTACTGCGCCAACATCACCTTTCACCATGGCAGTCACGAGACCAGAACCCACGTTTTCATAGCCGATTAGCTCGACGTTAGCGGCTTTGCACATTGCATCAGCTGCTTCAATACAAGCCACCAAACCTTTTGTTTCAATAAGTCCTAATGCATCACCCATTGTTGTTTCCTCCAAGGAAGCCGTTACGTTTTTCTCTACCCGCAGCACCTAAGAGCCATGTTCCAGAACGTTGATGCCTCTTAACTGTGAGTAAACATTTATGCCAATTGAGTCTGCGTGGTGATTAATTGAACGCAGCTTTTGGCTTCAAAATCACTATAATCCCCAAAAAATAAAACAAAATATAAATCCATGAAGTGAAGATAATTAGAATAAAAACCCAGAATTTATACTTAACAGACAGTCAATTCACATCTCTATGCTAATAAAATGGAAAATTCACGTATCTATCTGGTGGAAGAAAAAACCATAAATGCGGATAACGGGTTTATTGGAGGAATGGTTAACAAGATGTGATTGAGCTGATGCGAGAAGGTAATTTGGTCAATAATAAGTGTGGCTTGCCTCACGCCCGAGCCATAAGCTAATGAGAAATGGGAAGATAAGAATATAAGTAGAAAGGGAATTACTGTGTTTTACGAGGCACTCCGCGTGATAGCACTGATTGCCAGACAGTAAAATCATATCAACGTGTTAGTTAACGTTGCCCAGTAAACCAATAGGAATGAATGTGTGGATAAGCCCCCAAGCAGTATGGACTATCAATCAAGCCCACGCGCTTATTTAGGCGTACAGATAAACAAAGGGGAATTAATTGAACTCAAGAGTAGCGCTTTATCATTGAGTTTTTGGGCATTGATAAATAAGCCGTCATGACTATCTGACATTTCCCGCATAAAATAATCAAAAATCACATTAGGGGATTCATCAATCGAGGAAGCACTGGCTTCCCACTGGCTAATATTATAGTGCTGTTCCGTTGGCGAAATACGTTTGCTGGTGTATTTGAATTTGACATATCGTTGTAAATAAAGCCATCCGGCGCTGGAGGTGGTATATCCTTCGACAACAATAGAGCCTTCGCCTTTCGCCCCAAAATTAAAGTGAATATTACCGTTAACGTTTTCATCTTTCATATTCTCAAAACGCATAATCCCCTTGGTTGAACACGCCATTTGACCGGAATTTTTATTGGCCAATACAACTGACTGTGTATAAATCACAACACACGCAAAGATCAGCGCACTCACGAGACATAATAGCTTTCCCGATATTTTCATTGTGGCTTCCAAGAATAATAAAAATAATTATCACAATAACTAAATGGGTTGGATTCATTAGCAGCGCAATGGGCGAGAAAGACGCGCCCCAAACCATTTTTTTGTAATTTATCCCCATAAAAGAAGACAAAACGCTCTTTATCATTACACGCCAAATTTAAGTTTTTCCTAACTTTATCAAAGTTTTGGACATAGTTATCAGCCACAAAAGCGTTAATCATTTTTTCATTAGATAACACATCGCAGCTGGTATGTTCTAGCGTTGGCAAAACCATTGGTGCGGAGGGCTGAGATGAGAAATAGCTCATCGCTGCCAATAAAATGGAGCAACATAAAAAAGCCGCACTCGCGAGATACCAGCAAATTTCACGTTTCTGTTTTGGTAATGAATGCGGTAATTTTTCAGAAGGAGATTCGGTAGGTTTAGTCTCTAAAGAAGGTGCCAGAACCACTTCGGCTTTTTGTATCTCACTTAAACTGTTTAATAAGCGAGTGGTATTGAGCGTCTCTTCATCGAGTAATTCCAATAAAATCTCAGAATTAAACTCTAAACGCCCACGTGCAACGGTGACAATAATATTTTCAATACCGTATTGTCGAAATGTTTTCCTTAGCAGGCTGAGATACTGATTTAAATTACTGTTTGATGAAACCAGACCATTATCATCCCAAACCGCCTTAAGTACTTCATCACGAGAAACTACGCCTTTTTTTTGAATCAAATAGAATAAGAGTGCATTGGCCGTAATAGACAACTGAGTATCCACCTCATCTTTTTTTAAAGATAAAGTGCCATCAACAGCATCATAAATAATGAAGGCATTGATTTTATATTTCATTATCGCCTCATTGTATGTTTAGACGTATTTTCCCTTGGAAAACTAACCCATTTCTTCAAACGAAATTTGTGTTAATCGCTGAATGATGGCATTACGCTCTTGGCTCGATAATGTAGGACCTTCCGTTAACGCAGATAACCACAGTCCATCGGCGGCATAGCGCACTAAAGCCCCCAAATAGCCATTATCAAATGCATCACCTTGGGCTAGATGCCCCAACATCCAATCACGCCAGCATTTACGCAAAACAGGCTCTGTGGGCATAGCCAATGATAAAAGTGCGAGCTGAAAACTTTCATCGGAGTCTTTAAGCTCGCCAACGTAGTGCAAATAGGCGCGAGAAAATCGCCCATAAGGATCGGAATCATTCGCCATAATGGCGGCAATACGCACGTCCATGATGTCTAATAGCTGGATAAACAATGCATGAATAAGTTCTTGTTTACTGGGGAAATGGTGCATTAGTCCCCCTTTGCTCACCCCCGCTTCTCTGGCAACAGCATTCAGCGAAAGCGCCGCAATACCTTCCCGACCAGCGATTATCCTAGCTGCCTTTAGCAACTCTTCTTGTCGTTTGATTGGATCTTTTTTTCTTGGATGCGCGAGTGTGTTCATGGAGATGAATAATACCGACCAGTCGGTATGTTCTATTTTGACTCGTATCAATGAAGAGAATATTGAGAGGAATTAAATACGAATAGTGTAATTGACGTCACAGTATTCTTTTTTAGCCCCCCTAAATCACAAAGTTAATTTGAAAATATAAACAAATAACGCAATGAATTTCCTGCAATTTACAATTGGAAAAAATTAAATTTAACTTAATTTATTTTTAATGAATTTTATTATGCTAAATTATTAAAGACATTCCTATTCCAAAGAAAATATGCGAATTCGTTGTATTTTCACAACATAAGAAGAGGTTTTGATTATGTCCAATCAGTATAATATCGGTGTGGTTGTGGGTAGTTTACGTGCTGACTCTTATAATCTCAAAGTCGCTAAAGCCATCACTAAATTATTCCCATCGAATTTTACCTTCAAATTTATCAGCATTGCTGATTTACCTCTCTATAACCAAGAAGCCGACCAAAATGTTCCCGCGGTAGTCGCTAATTTTAAGAGCCAAATCAAAGCGTCAGACGGTATTATCTTCGCAACACCGGAATATAACCGCTCAATGCCAGGTGTATTAAAAAATGCGATTGACCAAGGTTCACGTCCTTGGGGAGATAACTCATGGGATGGTATTCCTGCGGGCGTATTAGGGGTTTCGATTGGTAATATTAGTACGGCGATTGCCCAACAACATTTACGCAATAGCCTCGCGTTCCTCAATATGCCGACGATGAATCAACCTGAGTGTTATTTAAAATGGTATGACGGCATGGTGGATGAGCAAGACACTATTTCCCCAAAAAGTAAGGATTTCTTGCAGCCTTGGGCAGATAGCTTTGCCAAATTTGTTATCCATAATCGCGCGCGTTAATCACTGATTTTGTATGTAAAAAAGGCATCACCAAGGTGATGCCTTATATAATAATCGTCAAATAGAATCGATATTAACGCCCTGCTTTCAGCTTTTGGAAATACTCTTCATACAGAATATTGGTATTCCCCACATCGCTTTGCCATTCCCCTTTTTTCAATACCTCTTCTGATGGGTATAGAGATGGGTCATTCGCAATCTCAGCGGGTAATAATTTTTTCGCTTCTAAGTTTGGTGTCGGGTAACCGATAGACTCCGCCACTTGCGCCGCAATTTCTGGGCGTAATAAGAAATCAATAAGCTTGTGCGCCCCTTCCACGTTCTTCGCATTGGCAGGGATAGCTAAGCTGTCCATCCAGAAAATACCACCCTCTTTTGGCCATACAACTTCAATCGGTAAGCCCGCTTGTCTTGCCACAAATGCCGAGCCGTTCCACAGCATACCGACATCCACTTCGCCTTCAATATACGGGGTTGCAGGGTTGTCTGAGTTAAAGGCCAGAATATTTGGACGCAATTTTTGCAGTTCGTTATAGGCTTCTTCAATCTGCTTTGGATCCGTGGTGTTACCAGAATAACCCAGCTTTGTTAGCGCCACTTGGAACACTTCTCGGGCATCATCCATCATCAGTAAGCTGTTTTTGTATTCCGGCTTCCAAAAATCTGCCCATGAAGTGACGGACTTAGGATCAACCGCGTCACCATTAATTCCAATCCCTGTTGCGCCCCAAATATAAGGCACTGAATAGTCGTTATTAGGGTCGAATTCTTTATGGATAAGGTTTGGATCGAGGTTTTTAAAGTTAGGCAGTTTTGTCTTATCAATCTTTTGCAGCATGCCCTCTTTGCTCATTTTGTCGATAAAATAAGTCGATGGCACCACTAAATCGTAAGCCCCTTCTTTATAGGTTTTCAATTTAGTGTACATGCTTTCATTGGATTCATAGGTGGAGTAAATCACCTTGATCCCAGTCTCTTTAGTAAATTGCTCTAATAAACCGGGGGGAACATATTCTGTCCAGTTATAGAAATACAGTACGTTTTTGTTATCGTCAGCGGCAGTTGCCGTGCCAATGCTTGCAGCCATTAAACCTGCGGCTAGCAGATAGGACCATTTTTTCATCACTGATTTTCCCTCAACAAAGTGCTTTTTATCTATCTTCATAGGCCCAGTTAAAGCCTACCCTCTCGCCTGATGGCATGGAAAGATGGGGTGCCCAAATGACACCCACCAAGTACAACTTAACGTTTTGATGACTTCGCGACGGCATTTTTACCGTGTTTATCGCGCATAACCCACTGGCTTAAGCAGACCAAAACCAGCGACATCAGCAACAAGACCGTTGCCAGTGCATTCACTTCTGGGGAGACCCCTACTTTTACCATTGAGTAGATTTTCAATGGTAAAATTTCATAGCTTGGTCCCGTCACAAAGGAAGAAACCACCACATCATCCATTGATAAGGTAAAACTCAGCAGCCACCCTGCGACAATCGCAGGCAGCGCTAATGGCAGAATGATTTTCCGTAAAATGGTAAATTCCCCCGCCCCGAGATCCCGCGCCGCTTCCAACATTTTCACATCAAAATCTTTCAGTCTCGCGTAGACTGTCACCACCACAAAAGGCAGGCAGAAGGTGATATGTGAAAATAACAGCGACCAGAAACCTAATGAGACGCCAAGGATCATAAACAGGACTAGCAATGAAATCGCCATGACAATATCGGGGGACATCATCACCACAAACAGCATTCCACCGACAAATGGCTTGCCTCTAAAGCGATAACGAAAGAGAGCAACGGCGGTTAATGTGCCGATAATTGTCGCAAACGTCGCTGAAAGTACCGCCATGGTCAATGAATGCCCTGCAGCTTCAAGCAGGCTGTCATTATTGCTCAGTAACTCATACCATTTGGTCGAAAAACCTTGCCACTGAATACCAAAACGCGATTCATTGAATGAGTTCACAATCAAGATAATGATTGGAATATAAAGATACGCGTAGATGGTGGTCATAAAACCACCACGCAAAATACGTCCTATCATTCTTCATACGCCTTTTTATTCAAAAGCTTAGCAGCTCGGTAGTACACATACAGCAGCAGCCCCATCATCACCGTGAGGAAAATACTGGTTGCAGCCCCAAACGGCCAATCGCGAATATTCAAGAACTGGCTCTTAATGACGTTACCAATCAGCAGGTTTTTCGCCCCGCCCATTAAATCCGCCACGTAGAACAGCCCCATTGCTGGCAGCAACACTAATAAGCAGCCCGCAATAATTCCCGGCATGGTCAGTGGAATAATAATCTTCACAAAAGTTTGGCATTTATTGGCGCCCAAGTCCCGCGCCGCTTCTAAGTAGGATTTATCCAGCTTTTCAATACTGGAATAGAGCGGCATCACCATAAATGGCAATAAGATATAGATTAAGCCCAATACCACCGCTTCTGGGGTATACATCAATTTCAGCGGCTTATCAATAATGCCAATCCACAGCAAAAAGTCATTCAAATACCCTTTGGTACTTAAGAACACTTTTAAGCCATAAATACGGATCAATGAGTTGGTCCAAAATGGCACAATCAGCAGAAATAGCATCAGCGGTTGGATGCGCTTAGGCAACTTCGCCAAAATAAATGCAAAGGGGTAGCCGATCACAAGGCAGAAGAAAGTGGCGATTAACGCCATATTCAACGAATGCAGCATCACTTGGGCATACATCGGGTCTGACAGACGGATGTAGTTGTCCCAAGTAAACACCAGATCCACCAGATTCGTATCACTGCGCGTGAAGAAACTGGTACCAATGATCATTAAGTTTGGCAGAAAGACGAAGAGTAACAGCCAAGCGACGACGCCCGTGATAATCACATTCTGCAAGATTTTATGCTTACGAATGATCATCCAGAACTACCTCCCAGCTTTCAACCCAAGTCACAGCAACTTTTTGGTTAAGGGAGTGGTCGACATCAGGGTCATCTTCGTTAAAGAACTCGCTGACCATAATAATTTTGCCATCTTCCATCTCAACCACTGAGTCTAACGTCATACCTTTATAGTTACGTTCTCGCACGTAACCAATCAGCCCTGGGTGATTATCGGCGTCATTGACTTCTTCAACGCGTAAATCTTCAGGGCGCAATAAGACGTTTAAATGCTGACCTTCTGTGACCGGTAAATCGGTGAAAATATCACATTCATGCCCTTCAACGTTGGCACGAATACGTTGTTCATCAATACGATGTAGCACTTTTGCATCAAAAATATTGATTTCACCGATAAATTGAGCAACAAACAGGTTTTTCGGCTCTTCGTAAATTTCACGCGGCGTTCCATCTTGCTCAATTTTCCCGTCACGCATCACAATGATACGGTCAGACATGGCCAGTGCTTCTTCTTGGTCATGAGTCACAAAAATAAACGTAATCCCTAGCTTGCGCTGTAAGGCTTTCAGCTCATTTTGCATCTGTTTACGCAGCTTATAATCCAGCGCAGATAAAGACTCATCCAATAACAGAACCTTGGGACGATTGACAACCGCACGCGCAATTGCCACGCGTTGTTGTTGACCACCCGAAAGCTGGTTCGGCATACGCTCTGCAAAATCCGCCAATTGCACCATGTGCAAGGCTTGCTCCACCCGTTTTTGAATGTCCGCTTTGGGTGTTTTTTGCATGCGCAAACCAAATGCCACATTTTCAAATACGGTCATGTGTGGGAATAATGCATAGCTTTGGAAAACAGTATTCACGAAACGTTGTTCCGCAGGAATATCTGTAATGTCCTGACCATCAAGAATAATTTGACCGTCATCCACATCTTCTAATCCAGCAATCAGACGTAAAACCGTCGTTTTACCGCAACCAGAAGGCCCTAAAATGGTGAGAAACTCTCCATTTCGGATAGTGAGGTCAAGCTCAGAAATAATTTGTTTGCCATCAAAACCTTTATTTAAAGATTTTAATTCGACGAGTGGTGTGAGAGAAGTTGTCTCAGTCATTTATAATACACTCTATCCCTAGGAATAATGCAGATAGAACCGCCACCGTTAAAGACTGTTAAGCCCCCAGGAGAACCCCAGCAAAGCCCAAAACCAGTAGCGCCATTTTTAATAAAACAATAAGGCCAGCATAATAAACACTGTTAATGAAAATTGAAAGCCATTTTCAACACTTTGTTTGCCTTTCACTATGAATTTAAAACAAATAAAAGTGATTTATGATAAAAATAAGTGACATAGCCATATTTTTCATAGCTTTGTGCTTATCTATCATTTTTCATTATAGAACCAGAAATAAAAGAAACATTAAAAGAACATTAAATTCAATATGTTAAATAAAAAATCAAACTAAACTATCGATTAAGATAACTTGCTCAAGTAATAATAAAAACCCATTTTCCTTTTATTTTCACTCTGTCTTTTATTTATTATCTCCAGAATGCTAACCAACCATAAATGATTAATTAATCCGCTAACCTATTAGAGTATTTATGGAAAAATTGAATGCATAAAATCTAAATTAACTGCCCCTCGATAACATGAATAACAAATAGTTAAACCCAATACCCATAATTAATTTATGTGATTAGCTTCATACTTTGAATTTGAATATTAGTTTCTTGGCAAAGTTTAACCAAAGTCATATTTTCTTTTACATCCCTTTGAATATAATGGGTAATTATTCTAATTACATTCAGACTATTATCCCTATAAACGATTATCCCGCCTGACAAAACAAGCGGCATTTAGAACAAAAAGCCTATAAATAATTTATTTCTTATATTTTCCGCTAAAATTAATATGTGAGTGAGCAAAATGGCTAATAAAGAGTTTTTTTACCAAGAACCTTATCCGTTATCTGAGGATAAAACCGAATATTACCAAGTCTCTGATAAATATGTTTCTGTAGAGCAATTTGCTGGGAAGCAAATGCTAAAAATTGAGCCAGAGGCTTTAACCTTTCTTGCTGAACATGCAATTTATGAATCCCAGTTCTTTTTAAGACCAGCCCACCAAAAACAAGTCGCCGCGATTTTGCACGATCCAGAGGCCAGTGAAAACGACAAGTATGTCGCACTGCAATTACTGCGTAACGCCGAGATTTCTGCAAAAGGTGTTCTGCCAAACTGTCAGGATACGGGAACCGTTGCCGTCGTCGGGAAAAAGGGCCAACAAGTTTGGACTGGCTGTGATGACGAAGAATACCTCTCTCGAGGCATTTATAACGTTTTCCAACACGAAAACCTGCGTTTTTCGCAAAATGCCCCGCTGGATATGTTCAATGAAGTCAATACTGGCACCAACTTGCCCGCGCAATTTGATATTTTTGCCACCACAGGTGATGAATACCATTTCTTGTTTGTTAACAAAGGCGGCGGCTCTGCAAATAAATCCGCCCTTTATCAAGAAACTAAAGCAACGCTGACCCCAGCTAAGTTGAAAAACTTCTTAGTTGAGAAAATGAGAAACTTAGGGACAACTGCTTGCCCACCGTATCATATCGCATTCGTTATCGGCGGTACTTCTGCGGAAACCACGCTGAAAACAGCCAAACTGGCTTCGGCAAAATACTATGATAACCTGCCAACGACAGGTAATGAGTATGGCCGAGCGTTCCGAGATATTGAGCTAGAAAATGAGTTATTAGAAGCGTCACGCCATCTCGGCTTTGGTGCGCAATTTGGCGGTAAATACTTTGCCCATGATGTGCGTGTTATTCGCTTGCCTCGCCATGGAGCTTCTTGCCCGATCGGTTTAGCTATCTCTTGCTCTGCCGACCGCAATATCAAAGCGAAAATCACCAAAGACGGCCTGTGGCTGGAGAAAATGGAGCATAACCCAGCGCAATATATCCCTGAATCGATGCGACATCAGGCAGAAGGAACCGTCGTTCATATCGACCTCAACCGCCCAATGAAAGATATTTTGGCCGAGTTGAGTAAACACCCTGTATCGACCCGTGTATCCCTCAGTGGTCCACTGATCATCGCTCGCGATATCGCCCATACCAAGCTCAAAGAGCGCTTAGATAATGGTGAAGAGCTACCACAGTACTTTAAAGATCATATGGTCTATTACGCAGGCCCTGCGAAAAAACCTGAAGATATGGTATCGGGTTCTTTGGGCCCAACAACGGGTAACCGTATGGATCCATATGTTGATCTGTTCCAATCTCATGGCGGAAGCATGTTAATGCTGGCAAAAGGTAACCGTACCCAAGCCGTGACTGACGCCTGTAAAAAACATGGCGGTTTTTACCTTGGTAGCATTGGCGGCTCCGCGGCGATTTTGGCGCAAGAATTCGTGAAAAGCTTAAATTGCCTCGAATACCCAGAGTTAGGTATGGAAGCGGTCTGGAAAATGGAAGTGGAAGGGTTGCCAGCCTTTATTCTGGTGGATGATAAAGGCAATAACTTCTTTGATATTGTGCAGAATGACACCTGCAAGAAATGCGTTAAATAAATAGAAAAACAGGGTGAGCCATTTTTATTTGACTCACCCTGATTTATTTATCTACCGCTATGTTCAGTTTTCTATTTATCAACTTTTTATTTATCAACAACAACGTTCTTATTCACTACATCCTGCTCGCTATTGCCGACCATCAACGCAAATTTGCTAATCGGGTCAGTACTGTAGGCATACAGGCGTTTTAATGCGTATGGATTATCACCGAGCTTCACTTTTCCTTGGATGGTGGACACCGCAATATGTAAGCCCGCTTCTTTTGCCGCATCAATCGCCGTTTGGTTATAAGCGCCAAATGGGTAAGCCAAATAACGCTGGTCTCTTTCGAATTTCGCCAACACTTTCATTGAACGTTTAAAATCCAGCATGATGGTATGCTCTTTACGGCTAAAGATAATCGGGTTATTACGGTTATCTAAGCGATGTAAAAAATGCGTATGAGATTGAATGTTGAAAACATCTTGGCTCTCTTTAATTTCCTGCTTACTCATAAATTGCAGAGAATCCGGATCCCATTTTTGTGGCTGAGTTTTGATACGCGAAGAGATGACAAACAGCGTCGCCTGTTGCTGGTTATCTCTTAAAATAGGCAATGCATAGCGATAAACGGATTTTAGCCCGTCATCAAACGTGAGTACCACAGCACGCCCTGGTAAATTCGCACTCTTATTTAAATAACCTTCCACATCTTCGAGTGATAATGTTTGATACCCCATCTCTTTGAGGTAATTCATTTGCTCACGAAAAGCATCAACCGAGGTTGTCGTCGAAGTATGACGAAAGTTTTTATTTTCACCGTCTTCGAGAATATGGTGATAAGTAAAAATAGGAATGCCTTTATCAATCGCCACATCATCTAAGCGAACATAGCCCAGACGATCCCCGAGGCGAATGGTTAACCATGAAGTTTTGTCCCCATCTTCATCCGTTTTGATCATCCGAGCCAACACTGGATAGCGTAAATTTTCCCATAAAGAGGCGATTTGCCGCGAATCTTCATCAGTTGCACTGAATACAGGCGTTTTTTGGCTTGTAATCAAATAGTCATAGACTGGGTTTTTAAGATCATTTAAACGGTCATCTTCGGGGATATTTCGAGGCTTCTTTTTGGATATCTGAGTGCTTTTAACATAAGCGAAATCATTACCAAACTGTAAGGCATTATAGTCACCATTTGGACTATAGGCGTAAAAACCATTGTCTGGATTGATCTCTCCAACAATACGCATTTGACCGCCTACAATAGCAAAGATGTTTTCTGGTGCTTTTGTCTGAATCAATTTAGGAGGTACATCCACCAGCTCCCAATTATCAAGATTGATCGCTTTTGAACCACTGATAATTAAATTATTATTTTTTATATCCGCAGCATGTGAAACAGAAAAAAGATTAACGAAAAAGGTCAAAAATAGAAAAAGTACTCGATTAGACATGTCCTTTCCACTCAGTATCACCAATACACCGCGCCAGTTTAAACCGACTTACAATTTAACCCTATACCCTGATAAAAATATTTTTGCATGGCAAAGCCACGATAATATTTCCGTGGCTGTTGTTATAGATAATTTGTTATAGATAATTTGTTATAGGTAATTTGTTATGGATAATTGTGTATGGCATTCAATGGATACTGAGCGAGTTAAAACCTTTCAATTAAATGAAAAATAAATTTATCAACTTATTAACAACAAAATGAATAGTCTTAAAATAGCGTATTTAAAAAGAAATAAACTCTACTTTTGTCCGTAATACGCATTTTTCCCATGTTTACGTAAATAATGTTTATCCAGCAATTCTTGCTGCATATCGTCAATTTGTGGCGTCAACTGGCGCGTGAATAAATTCATATACGCAATCTCTTCCAGCACTACTGCATTGTGTACCGCATTATGAGCGTCTTTACCCCAAGCGAAAGGGCCGTGGCTATGAACTAATACCGCAGGAATATCCTTTGCAGAAATTCCGAGCTGCTTAAATGTCTCAATAATCACATGCCCAGTTTCTCTCTCATATTCACCGGCAATCTCACCTTCTGTCATTTTACGGGTACAAGGTATTTCACCATAAAAATAGTCGGCATGTGTGGTGCCTAATGCGCTTAGCGGTAAGCCAGCTTGTGCCCAAATGGTGGCATGGCGCGAATGGGTATGTACGATACCCCCAATCTCGGGAAAGGCTTGATATAACGCTAAGTGGGTGTCAGTGTCTGAAGAAGGCTTATATTTTCCTTCGACGACTTCACCGGTGGTTAATGAAACGACCACCATGTCATCCGCTTTCATGGTTTCATAATCCACCCCGGAAGGTTTAATCACCATCAAACCGGCGTCTCGGTCTACTCCACTTACGTTACCCCACGTAAACGTCACTAGCTTATGTTTTGGTAATTCAAGATTCGCCTCAAATACTTGCTGTTTTAATGTTTCCAGCATGATGACCTCCCTAGGTGTAAAAAGATGGCGTGAATACGAAATGAAAATAGCGAGTCATATCAACGACAAGGCTCTCTTTTATTCTCTATTTACTGTCGATGAATAGACGTTGTTCTGATTATTAAGGTAAACAGATTTAGCTGAATAAAAAAGCCTGACACTTTACAAACCATTAACAAATCAACATAAATCGGATGCATTCGGTCATAATCAGTCAAAATAAAACAAAAATAACGCCGATAAATATGCCCGAATATGATTAAGTTGATTAATGATACGTCTGTTTTCTGACTATATACCGCCATATTTAGTGATCTAATTAACGATAAAAATGAAAACATAAATATATATTTCATATAAACGTGACGAATAACTCTATAAATAGCTTTGTTTGTTTCTATCCGTTATTACATGAGTCGAGTCACGACAAAAAAAATCCATCACTGGCAGACTATTTATCGTGGAAAGAATGTTTATCGTGGACATAATATTTATCGCGGACAAAGTAGATTCGTGGACGGAATAGGAGTTTTAAGATGCTACAAGCTGAACGCCACAGATTAATTTGCTCCCATGTTTCTCAACATGGCTCAGCGTTAGTGCGCGATTTAGCCCAGCTTTGTCACGTTTCTCAAGAAACTATTCGCCGAGATTTAACGGTATTAGAACGTGAAAAACGTTTAATCCGCAGCTTTGGCGGTGCGGTTGCCACTGAGCACGATGAAAACCCAGTACTGAATGTGATGCCCTCTTCGGTCAAACTCAGTCAAATGGTGGATGGTGCAGAATCCTTTCGTAAAAGAACGGAAGAGAACCCAGATGCAAAAATGAAAATCGCCAAAGCGGCGTTGAAATTTATTCAGCCGGGTGACTGCATCATGATGGATAACAGCAGCACATGCTGGTTTCTGGCGAGACAAATACCCGATATCGATATTACGGTGGTCACCAACTCCGTCAAAATCATTCAAGCATTAGCATGCCGAGATCGCGTTCGCGTCATTGGCATTGGTGGAGAATATTCAGAACGCCATGATGATTTTCATGGTCCCATTTCTGAAAGTATCATCCGTAGCTTTCAAATTAAAACGTTATTTTTATCATGCCAAGGATTCAATATTGAAACTGGCGTTCGAGATGGCAGTGAAGTTAATGCCAAATTAAAAAATATTATGATTCAGGTGTCTGAGAATTGTGTGTTATTAGCGGATAATAATAAATTAGACCAATATGCTTTTAGCCAAGTTTGTACCTTAAATGATATTAACGTGTTAATTACCAATAAACTTAATGATAAAAATTTCAAACAAGTATTTCCAAAGTTAAACATTATTGAATGTGATAAATAGTATTCAGTGTGATAAAGAGTATTTATATCGATGATAGTCGCAGCGTAACTAAGTGAGTAAATTAAGCAATTTGTTTTTATTTTAAATAACCGAATTACACCAGGCAGCAAAGAAACCTATTAATTAAATTAACGATTAATAGAAATTAATTATATCTATCCGATTAAACAAAACATTAACCCTATGTTGATGAGTATGGCTATATCTGCACATCATCTCTGAGGAATATAACGATGAATATGAAAAAATTAGTTTTACCTTGCTTAATGGGCGCCGCACTGTTTTCCAACATGGCGATGGCTGAATCACAGAAAGCACAAAAACCATTTACCATGGGTGTCGTGGTGAAAGTGGGGGGGATTCCTTGGTTTAACGTCATGGAGCAAGGGATCACCGAAGAAGGTAAAAAACTCGGCGTTAATGCATTCCAAGTGGGTCCAACCACCGCGGATCCTGCGGAACAAGTTCGTGCAATTGAAGATTTAATCGCGAAAAAAGTCGATGTTATCGGTGTCGTTCCTAATGATGCAAAAGTCCTTGAGCCAGTATTAAAACGCGCCCAAGAAGCGGGCATCAAAGTGATTACTCACGAATCCCCAGATCAAAAAAATGCGGATTGGGATTTCGAATTACTGGATACCCAAAGCATGGGTGCTAACCATATGAAAGATATGGCTGCATGTATGGGTGAAGAAGGTAAATACGCCATGTTCGTGGGCAGTCTGACTGTACCTTTAGTCAACGAATGGGCTGATGCGGCAATCGCTTACCAAAAAGCACACTATCCGAAAATGCAAATGGTCGATGACCGCTTTGGTGTCGCCGAATCCGTTGATGATTCTATGCGTACTGCAAACGACCTCCTGTCAAAACATAAAGACCTGAAAGGCATCATGTCGTTTGGTTCTCAAGGGCCTATCGGTGCGGGTCGCGCTATCGATAAACGCCGTAAAAACGCAGAAACCTGTGTCTTCGGGACATTCACGCCGGGTCAAGGCATTAAATTGTTAGAAAAAGGCGCGATTGATGGCGGCTATATCTCTAACCCGAAAGTGGCTGGTCAAGTTTTCGTACAAGTCGCGACGGCAATGATGAATGGCGAAGAGATCAAAACTGGCGTTAGCATCGGTGATATGGGTGAGATCAAAGTGAGTGGCAACACCATCCTCAGCGATAATCCAGTTAACCTGAATATTGAAAACACCAAAAAGCTGGTTGAAGTCGGTCTGTAAGTTCGCACTACATAATAAAAATACGACAACAGTATTATTTTGTTCCACATAGTTTAAGTGACAGCAGCACCCTATTTACGTCTGATAGCGGTGTTTGTTGTCACTCTGAATCTGACGACACAGTCAACACCAGGACTCCACTATGACAGCCGAAAAAAACTCCCCATTGATTACGTTACGGGATCTTTCCAAAAGCTTTGGTGGTCATCGTGCATTACGCAATATCGACTTGACGCTAAACAAAGGTGAAGTTCACTGTTTAGCGGGCACCAATGGCTGCGGAAAAAGTACGTTAATTAAAACCATTAGCGGCGTTTATGCTCCCGATGAAGGCAGCGAAATTGAAATAGATGGCAAACGATACTCTCGCCTAACCCCAGACAAAGCGCGAGAGCTAGGCGTTCAAGTTATCTACCAAGACTTATCCTTATTTCCTAACTTAACCGTGGCGGAAAACATCGCCTTTGAACTGAATTTAAATGGTTATTTCGGTTGGTTTCAGAAAGGAAAAGTGAGGGAAAAAGCGTTACAAATTCTCAAGGAACTTGAGTTCACCATTGACCCTGATACCCCCGTGCAATTTTTGCCAATCGCCCAGCGCCAGCAAGTTGCCATTTGCCGCGCACTGGTAGCAGATGCGCGCTTAGTGATCATGGATGAGCCAACGGCCTCGTTAACGCGCACCGAAGTTAATCAGCTACTTTCTACCGTGAATTACTTGAAAAACAAAGGGATAACCGTTGTTTTTGTTAGCCATCGATTAGAGGAAGTAAAAGAGATTTCTGACCGTATTACCGTTATTCGTGATGGTCAGAAAATGGGCACATGGCCAGCAGAAGACCTGACCACGCGCAAAATCACCGAGCTGATGACAGGGCTTGATATTGTTCATGAGCGCAAATTACCCAATAACGCAGAAGAAACTCACACAGTCTTAGAGCTGAAAAATCTTAGCCGTGCTGGGCAATACCAGAATATTTCCCTGTCGTTAAAGCGCGGTGAAGTACTGGGTCTTTGCGGATTATTAGGTTCTGGTCGTACCGAGCTTGCCCTTTCTCTGTTTGGGATCACCCGTCCTGACAGCGGAGAAATGATCGTCGAAGACAAGCCGATTATCTTCAAAAACAATGCCCAAGCCATCAAACATGGGATTGGCTATGTCTCTGAAGACCGCCTGACTCTGGGGGCTATTTTGCAGCAATCCATCGCCGACAATATGGTGATTTCGATTTTAGATCGCCTGAAAACCCCACTGCATCTGATTGATGAGCAGAAATGCCAGCAAATCGTCCAAGAGTGGATCGCGGATTTGGATATTAAAGTGACCGACCCAAATAATGCCCTCTCCACCTTATCGGGGGGAAATCAGCAAAAAGTGGTGCTCGCCAAGTGGATCTTGACACGCCCTAAAGTGCTGATCCTTGATGCTCCTACCGTGGGGGTCGATATCGGTGCTAAAGACAGTATTTACAAGCTGATCCATCGCCTTTCTGGTGTTGGGATCGCCATTCTATTGATCACCGATGAAGCCTCTGAAGCTTTCTACAACTGCGATCGCATTTTACATATGAAGCAAGGATCTATCGTCAAAGAAATTGTGACGGATTCCATGACTGAGCAACAATTGGAGGAAATCATCAATGGCTAATTGGCAAAAACTTCGTCCGCAGTCTGTTGAAGGCTGGCTTATTTGGGTGATCCTCATCATGGTGGTGTTTTTCACCTTCATGAGCCCACAATTTCTCACTATTCAAAACTTGCTCGACTTAAGCGAAAGCTATGCGGTCACTGGTATTTTTGCACTGGGGTTATTCGTGGTACTCGTCACGGGTGGTATTGATATCTCTTTCGCCGCCGTTGCCTCAGTTGTCCAATATGTGATTGCCACTTTCTTACTGCAAGGATTACTCGAAAGCCCGACCCTCAGTATCGCCCTTGCGATTGTCATCGGGATCACCTTTGGGTTGATCAACGCGATTTTAATTTACTCCCTTAATGTGGTGTCGATCATCATCACCATTAGTATGCAATCTTTGCTGTTCGGCATGCTGATGTGGCTAACCAACGGACACAGTATCTACGACTTACCGGATTGGTGGGTGGATCCTGTCACCATCCTGCCTTTTGAAGTGGATGGTGAATATTACCAAATTGGTTTGCCATTGATCGTGATGTTAGGGATCGCGTTTTTAACGTGGATCTTAATGAACAAAACCCACATTGGTCGCCAACTGTATGCGGTGGGCGGCAGCCAAGAATCGGCTTCACGTATTGGTATTCGTGTTTGGGTTATCTACCTGTTCGCTTACGGCTATCTCGGTGCCATGGCGGCAATCGGCGGTATGTTGCAGACCTATCGAATGAGTGAAGTGGTGCCTAGCGCTCTAGTTGGTGGTGAGCTCGATGTTCTCGCGGCTGCAGTCTTAGGTGGTGCCAGCTTATCCGGTGGGCGCGGTAGCGTTATCGGCACACTGATGGGCGTTTTCCTTATCGGTATTTTGAAAAACGGTCTGAACTTAATCGGGGTTTCCAACTACTTCGTCAATATCGTCATCGGTATGGTCATTCTTATCGCGATTTGTATTACTCACTACAAAAAGCGTAAAGAAACGGACGTAGGCTTTGTTTAACAGGAATATCACCATGAAAAAACAAGATTTTTTTAAAATTGATGGCTCTGTTATCGGACTGCTTTCAATCTTTTTGGTCGCCATTGCGGCTTTCAGTATCGCCATGCCAGGGCACTTTTTTACCCAAAATACCTTTTTAAGTATTACGTTTCAGTTACCGGAGCTGGGTCTTCTGACCTTCGCCATGTTTGTTCCGATGTTAAGTGGCGGATTAAACCTCGCCATCATCAGTACCGCTAACTTAACCGGCCTATTTATGGCTTGGGTATTTATCAATTACTTACCTGTTGATGCCGGAACGGGCACGCAGCTAATGTGGTTGGTCTTTGCGTTAATCGGTGCCACTGTTATCGCCGTTATTATTGGCTGCTTAACGGGGCTGATGATTTCCCATATTGGTGCTCACCCGATTCTAGTTACCCTCGGTTCCATGACCATTATCAGCGGTATTGGCGTTTACCTCACCAAAGGCGCCGCGCTCAGTGGGATGCCGCCAGTGGTTCGCGCCATTGGCTCTGACACCGTTTTCGGTATGCCAATTGCCATGATTATCTTTATTGTGACCGCAATTATTTTGGCACTGTTTTTAGGTCGCACCCGCCTTGGCAAAAATATCTATATGAGCGGCAGCAACATCAATGCGACATGGTTTAGCGGCGTGCGTACCGACCGTGTGATGATCGCGATTTACACCATTTCCAGTCTGCTGTGTGTGTTGGCAGGGCTGATCATGATGGCGCGTTTTAACTCAGCACGCATGGGATACGGGGATTCTTACTTACTACTGACCATTTTAGCCATCGTATTGGGAGGCACAAACCCATTCGGCGGTGTCGGTAAAGTCAGCCGCGTCTTCTGCGCCTTGCTGGTTCTGCAAGTCATCGCAACTGGACTTAGCTTGTTGGGCGTCAGTCTCCACTTCAACCTCGCGGTTTGGGGAATTACGTTGATCCTTGCTCTGGCCTTCAAATTCTTTAAAGAAAAGTGGAGCGCTAAGCGTGCAATGACACGCAATCAACGCCTCAATAAAGCATCCGTACAAAATTAACTTACAGGGAATTAAAGATGACTATTTCACGAAAAAACCCGATTGGTATCTATGAAAAAGCCCTTCCAAAGCACAGTAGCTGGAGCGAAAAATTAGCTATTGCAAAGGCGGCGGGATTTGATTTTGTCGAGATGTCGGTTGATGAAACGGACGAGCGTTTAGCCCGTTTAGATTGGAGTTTGGAACAACGCTTAGAGTTAGTAACTGCCATCCAAAAAACCCAGGTACGCATTCCAACGATGTGCCTATCAGGTCACCGCCGTTTTCCATTTGGTAGCCATGATGAAGATACCCGTCAAAAAGCCCGTGAACTCATGACAAAAGCCATCAAATTGGCTCAAGATCTGGGTATTCGTACCATTCAATTGGCTGGCTATGATGTATATTACGAAGAGCAAGATGAAGGCACCATTGCCCGCTTTGAAGAAGGCATGAAATGGGTGGCAGAAATTGCCGCGGCTTCTCAAGTGATGTGCGCCGTCGAAATCATGGATACGCCATTTATGAATTCGATCACTAAATGGCAAGCGCTTGCCGATAAAATTCGCTCACCGTGGTTCCAAGTTTATCCTGATGTCGGTAACTTAACCGCTTGGGGTAGTGATGTGGCTGCCGAGTTAACCAAAGGCATCGAAAATATTGTTGCCCTGCATCTGAAAGATACCTACGCCGTAACAGACAGTTGCAAAGGTCAATTCCGTGATGTGCCATTTGGCGAAGGTTGTGTGGATTTCGTGGCACTATTCAAGCAGCTTAAGCAGCTAAATTATCGCGGTACTTTCTTAATTGAAATGTGGACAGAAAAAGCCGATGAACCGCTGATTGAAATCATCAAGGCTCGCCATTGGATTGAAGATAAAATGCAGCAAGCGGGTTGGGAAAACTAAGGAGCCGACAATGAGCACATTTTTCATGGGTGTCGACCTTGGGGGCACCGTGATCAAAGCTGGGATCTACAGCCCTGATGGCCAAGAGCTAGTGGTTGCTGAGCACCCTTTTCCCACTGAAAGCCCGCAAGCTGGGTTTAGCGAACGTAATATGGAAACCCTGTGGCAAGTCACCTGCAGCGTGATCCGTGAAGCCATCGCCAAAAGCCAGCTGTCTGCATCACAAATCGCGGGGGTCAGCTTTTCCTCTCACGGCAAAGGGCTATATTTACTGGATAAACACGGAAAACCTGTCAGAAACGGCATTGTTTCTTCGGATTCCCGCGCACAAGCGATTGTCACCCAATGGCACCAAAATGGTACCGCAGAACAAGCCTATCCCCTGAGCTTGCAGCAACTTTGGGCATCCCACCCCGTTGCCCTGCTAAATTGGTTAAAACAATATGAGCCAGACAGCTATCGCGATGGTCGCTATGTTTTGATGGTTCACGACTATATTCGTTATCGATTAACTGACCAGCTCACTTGCGAAGAGACCAATATTTCTGGCAGCCAACTCTATAACCCAACCACGTCCAGCTATGATCCTAAACTCTGTGAATTGTTTGGTATTGAAGAGGCTAACGACAAACTCGCCCCCGTGATTAACTCCGCACAGTCAGCGGGCTGCGTCACGACTCATGCCGCAAAAGAGTGCGGTCTTAAAGAAGGTACGCCAGTATTTGGCGGGTTCTTCGATGTGGTGGGAGCAGCGTTATCATCGGGGGTCAGCCAAAAAGATAAGCTCAGTGCCGTCGCTGGAACCTGGACTATCTCCACGCGTGTTTTTGATAAAATCATGCCTGCTGATTACCCTTATGTGTGGGGAAAATACTGTATTCCGGGCACCTATTTTGTTCATGAAGGCAGCCCAACCTCAGCCAGTAACCTCGCTTGGTTCACACGACACTTTTTCGACCAACGCTTGCAAAATTACAAAGTACTCAATGCTTATGTTGCCGAAGGGGCAACACGGCAAAACGATATTCTATTTTTCCCTTGGTTATATGGTTCTAACTACCACAGTAACCTGCATGGCGGGCTACTCGGGTTAAGCTCCCATCATACTGAAGGGGATATTGCCTACGCCATTTATCAGGGAATTGTATTTTCTCATTTGCTGCATCAAGACCGTATTGTGGGCATTGATGACTGCACTCAAGCTATTCGCTTTACCGGTGGCCCAACCAATTCAGCGTTGTGGATGCAGATGTTCTGTGATGCCAGTAATTTGCCTCTTGAAGTGGTAGATGTTCAGCAGTCAGGCTGCCAAGCCGCTGCGCTGTGCGCCGCAGTCGGCTCTGGGTATTATTCCGGATTTGATACCGCGATTGCATCCAGCACACCAAAAATCACTGCGTATCAGCCAAACCAAGCGGCTCACTTACAGTTACGGGATAAGTTTGCCCGCTTTAAAGCGGTAGCAGATGCATTGAGCCAATAACGTCAAAAATACCTCCTAAAATTCGTCACATTACGATGGAAGGCGGTATTTTTACCTACCATCCCCCCTCTAATGACACGTCCTCTTATATATATTTTTTCGTGACTCAAAATTTCATTTACTAATTTAACATTTCATTAACCATCCCTTTTTAGTTTAAAAACCAATCAAATGTTAAATACTAAAATAAATGAAATTTTTCCAAATTAATTAATTTGAACAAATTATCAGCAAGATAAAAAAATAAATTTGCTCTTAATGTGAAAAATGAAAATGCAAAAAATCAGCATAAATAAAAGCATTACATTTAGTGATGTTAATAACTGTATTTAAATATGAGCCATTAACAACCGAATACTCTCAAGAAGGGTGTGGGATTTATTTAGATTAAGGGATGGAAGCAAAAAAATCATCAAATAAATAATTAACTTATTATGTTAAGAAAATCACAGTAAAAATAAAAGATCATATTTTTCACATTGATACAAATAAAAAACCGCATAGAACAGAAAATAATCATCTATAACACCCTCAGTAAATATACGGTACGACTAAACGGAAATTAATTGAATGCAAATCCATCAAGTGATTATAAAATAGCTAAAAATTTAACTTAATCTTTATTTTTTTAAGATAAAAAACGAAATCAAACTTAATCTAAATTCAGCATAATCAACTGATATTAATTATTTAGCCTTCCCTCAATTTAACCACTAAAATATTTACCTTATCTGAAATTTAGATATTTACACCTGTACACTTTTTCTGACATTAACAATTAAAATTATCAATTTCTGCTATTGATAAAATAATCCAAATTGCGACAAACCCCCAACAACACTGACCAGATCAAATAACCCGCTCAAACTTTTCACTCAATTTTATTAACAAATACTTTCGATACTTAACAATTTCAAAATATATGATAAGATCATCATCTCAATTTGAAATTATTTACTATATAAAAAACAAGATTGTTATTGAGGTTATAGATGAAAATCTCGAGAAGAAAACTATTATTAGGGGTTGGTGCTGCTGGTGTTATTGCTGGGGGCGCTGCTGTTGTCCCTATGATCCGCAGAGAAGGTCGTTTTGAAGCGACGCCATCACGCGTACCTGCAGTCGCGGGTACCGAAGGTAAATTACCCGCATCTGCTGATGCGGTCGTTATCGGTGCTGGTCTGCAAGGCATCATGACTGCGATTAACCTGAAAGAGCGCGGCTTAAACGTTGTTATCTGTGAAAAAGGCGTTGTTGGCGGCGAGCAATCTGGTCGCGCATACAGCCAGATCATCAGCTATAAAACCTCCCCAGCTATTTTCCCATTACACCACTACGGAAAAATTCAATGGCTCGGCATGAACGAAAAAATCGGTGCTGATACTAGCTACCGCGTTCAAGGCCGTGTTGAAGTTCCTTCAAGCGAAGAAGATCTGGAAGTTGCAAGAGCGTGGATCAAATCTGCGTCTGAAAACCCAGGTTTCGATACCCCGCTGAGAACCCGTATGATCGAAGGTCAAGAACTGGCTAATCGTCTGGTGGATGCTCAAACTCCATGGAAAATTGGTGGTTTTGAAGAGGATTCTGGTAGCCTTGACCCAGAAACTGTTACCCCAGCAATGGCTAACTACGCAAAATCAATTGGTATTCCAATCTACCTGAATTGCGCAGTTCGTGGTTTAGAAACCGCTGGCGGTAAAATTTCTGACGTTGTGACTGAAAAAGGTGCAATCAAAACCTCTCAAGTCGTTCTGACGGGTGGTATTTGGTCACGTCTGTTCATGGGTAACTTAGGTGTTGATGTCCCTACTCTGAACGTTTACCTGTCTCAACAGCGTATTACTGGCGTTCCAGGCGCACCAAAAGGTAACGTTCACCTGCCAAACGGTATCCACTTCCGTGAACAAGCCGACGGTACTTACGCGGTTGCACCACGTATCTTCACCAGCTCTATCGTGAAAGACAGCTTCCTGTTAGGACCACGCTTCCTGCACGTATTAGGTGGCGGTGAATTACCATTAGAATTCTCTATCGGTAAAGACCTGTTCAACTCATTCACTATGGCAACTTCTTGGAACTTAGACGAGAAAACGCCATTCGAAGAGTTCCGTACAGCAACTAACACACCAAACAACGACCACTTAGATGGTGTTCTTGAGCGTCTGAGAAAAGAATTCCCAGTATTTAAAGAATCTAAAGTTGTTGAACGTTGGGGCGGTACCGTTTCTCCAACTGATGACGAGATTCCAATTATTTCTAAAGTTGAACAGTACCCAGGTCTGGTTATCAATACCGCGACTGGTTGGGGTATGACTGAAAGCCCGGCGGCTGGTCGATTAACTGCTGAATTGTTAATGGACGAGAAGACATTTATCGATCCAACGCCTTATAAACTGTCTCGTTTTAACTAATTAAAGCGAAACACAATTAGATGGAACCTATCGAGCACCTTACGGTCTTAATAGGTTCCTACTTTCATATATAAAGGAGTTATTATGCGCTACAAAACTTTACTGCTTTCCTTACCTTTAGTTTTAGGTGTAGCAACTGCAAACGCAGCAGACGATGTGAAACGTGTTCCAGTTAAAGGTTTCCCAATCGCTGAATCAGTAGAAATCAGCGCGAACAACAGCCTCATCTTCCTGAGCGGGAAAGTTCCTTCTAAAATCTCTAAAGATGCTCCAGAAGGCGTTTTAGAGTCTTACGGTAACACTGAAGTACAAACAATCAACGTTCTGAAACAAATTCAAGCGACTCTGGGTGAAATGGGTCTGACTATGAATGACGTTGTTAAAATGCAAGTTTTCTTAGTTGGTGGTGATGAAACTAAAGGCACTATGGACTTCGCTGGCTTCATGGCTGGCTACAACAAGTTCTATGAAACTGAAAAAGTGACCAATCTGCCAGCTCGTTCTACCTTCCAAGTCGCTAAACTGGCTAACCCAGCTTGGAGAGTGGAAATTGAAGTAACAGCAGTTCGCCCAGCAGCTAAAAAATAATTTTTAACTGACAACGAACGCCTAAAACGGCCGACTATTTATTTCCGCTTTGGCTTGGAAGTAAACATTAGCGGCCGTTTTGTTTTCCTGCTATTTGCCGCCCTTCTCTTTTATTGCCATCCACATTACTATTGTTCTTCCTTGATAAATACTTGCATTGTATTCACCTCATATTTGAATACGCTGAAACACCGGTAGGAAGGCTATGATTAAAGAATCTCTCAAGATCCACGGTAAAAAGCAGTTTGAAATCAAACAGCAAGTCTTTTTTCCTCGGAAATCAAAAGAGATCCGCTACCAAGTTGAAACCTTCTTTTTTCTTCCTGCATCGATGCAAGTTAACCCGGATCTCTACACCCCTTCAAATCTTCAGCGCAGCTTGAAAAACTATATTCGGCTGCGAGCGCCTACTGTGCAGCTCGCTTCTATTCCTGCAGAAGGTGGGCTAGTCGATGAATTAAAAAGTTGGTTGGAACGGCTAGATCCTGAATTACCACCAACATTAGATGAATATGAAAACCATCTAAAACGTTTTGCACTCACCTTTAAGCGCAGCGTGCGGCTAACCCTGAAGATGGTCGCCCAAAACGCTCAACGGCAAACTGAAGAGTATATAACAGGGATGTTGGCAGACATTGAGCATGGGCTCAAACGCTATCGAGAACTCAGCGCCTATGCTGCCCCTATTGAGAGCGTGATTCAATCCAACGCTTTCGCCTATTGCGATGAGTTTATGTCCCATTACACCCTGTTTTACTTACAGGATTTATTAAAAGACAAACAGCTTCCTCTGCGCGATGAAATTCGCCATCTGTGGTATCAAGAAATGCGTTACTTGAAAAAGCTAGCACCAGATAGCTTTCCACATGATGAAAACGATGCGGAAATGGTCACTTACCGCCGCAATTTGCTGAAAAAATATATTAATCGCTACCTCTACTTAGAGATCCGCCACAAACGAGGTCTACCGTTACTTTTGCACTCCATTTATGGGATTGCAGCTGCAATTTCGATGATTTTCGCCACATTTATCGCCTTTATGTGGCAAGGTAAATACGGTGCGCTCAGCGCCAATTTATTCTTAGCGATGGTGATTGGTTATATCTTTAAAGATCGTTTAAAAGAGATTGGACGAGAACAGCTATACCGTCTGTTTCAACGCTGGATCCCCGACCGCCAATTGCGTATTTATCGGGAAGGGGTCAAAGAGCCGGTTGGGGTTTGTAAGGAATCATTCCGCTTTCTGAAAGAAAGCACCCTATCCCCTGATATTCATGAAATGCGACAAAAATCCCACTGGGTAAATTTGGTCAATGTACAGCGCGTGGAAGATATTCTGTATTATCGCAAGGATGTCACCTTGCACAGCCATTCTGCGGCCTTTATGCAGACTCAATCGTCTATTGTGGATATTACGCGGATTAATATTTCAGACTTTTTGAAATATCTCGATATTAGCTATGAAGAGTTGATGGTTAATGATGATGAACCCGTCATCATCGGCGAAAAGGTTTATCATATTTACCTTTGCCGCCGCGTCATCATGAATAAGAAAGCCTACAATGAATTAGCGCGTTTAGTGGTAAATGCAGATGGCATCAAACGCTTGGAAATTCTTCAGCCACTTGATGAATTAGACAGCGACGAAGATATTACTATTCCGCCACAATAAAACACCGCTCCAATATCGCCTATTGGAGCGGATATCACTAGTAATACAGTGCAATACGTTGTCCATCCAGCTCTTTAACTTCAAGCGGCGTATCGAAAATTTCCTCTAAAATCTCGGACTTCATGATCTCTTGAGGCTCGCCGTGGTAAGACAAACGTCCATTTCTCAGCGCCACAATATAGTCTGAATACACAGAAGCAAAGTTAATATCGTGGATCACCAGAATGATGGTTTTACCCAGCTCATCCGCCGCACGGCGCAGTAATTTCATCATGATCACCGCGTGCTTCATGTCCAAGTTATTCAATGGTTCATCCAGCAGCACATATTCGGTATCTTGGCACAGCACCATCGCCACATACGCGCGCTGGCGCTGGCCACCTGAAAGCTCATCAAGATAACGATGACGAAATTCAGTTAAGTTCAAAAATGCCAGAGACTCATCGATTTTCTGTTTGTCATCCAGTGTTAAGCGCCCTTTGGTATAAGGATAACGCCCGAAACCAACCAGCTCTTCCACCGTTAAGCGGCTAGCAAATTGGTTTTCTTGGCGAAGTACCGATAAGCAGGTAGCGAGTTGGTCGCTTGGTGTGGTCGAGACATCCAAGTTATTCACTTTGACATAACCGTGATCAGCCGATAGTAAGCGACCAATAATCGACAACAGCGTTGATTTCCCTGCACCATTTGGACCGATGATTGAAGTGACACCGCTATTTTTAATATTGGCTGTAACGTTATCTAAGACCTTAGTATCTTGATAACTTTTCGATATCTGATGAATTTCAATCATACTAAAACCTTCTTAACACCATATAAATAAAGAATATTCCACCGACAAACTCGAGTACTACAGACAAGGTACCCGCTTTATTCAATCCATATTCAAGAACTAACTGTCCGCCCACTAATGCAATCACACCGAGTAGGAAAGAAACAGGCAATAAATAGCGATGCTGGCTGCTTCCTGCGATGTAGTAAGCCAAGTTAGCCACCATCAAGCCGAGGAACGTTAGCGGGCCCACCAGCGCCGTGGAAATTGCCACTAAGACAGAAATCAGTAATAAGATGACGGTGACTTGCTGACGGTAGTTAATCCCTAAGTTCACCGCATTGGCTTGTCCCAGTGCGAGCACATCAAAGCAGTAACGCATACGCCAAAGCAGAATGCCCACAATCACGGTGATCACCAACGTGAATAGAATCAGCTCCGGCGTTCCTTTGGTAAAAGTCGCGAACATCCGACTTTGCAAGATGGAAAACTCATTCGGATCCATTAATCTTTGCAGCAAGGTCGCCACACTGCGAAACAGTGTTCCGAGGATAATTCCCACCATCAACACTAAGTTGATATTCATTTTGACGGAGATAAACAGCCAGCGGTACAGCAGTACGGAAAAAATCACCAGCAGGGAAGATTCCAATAAAAACTTACCAATATTCAACAGCCATGATGCGGGAAAACTATCGGTATAAAACACAAAGATAGTTTGCAGCAAGATGAACAATGCCTCTAACCCCATAATGGATGGCGTCAGAATTTTGTTATTGGCGATAGTTTGAAACAGAACCGTCGACACCCCAGAGCCAAACGCCACAATGATCATTGTCAGAACGATATAACCACGATGGGGCAGGATATACGCAAGATTACTGCCCAAATTAATGGTCATGTATAAAATGATCGACAGCACTGACAGCCCAGCCAATAAACCGATGCGCTGGATTGGCGTGAACGTTCTTTTCACTGGCAAACTTAATGAATTAACTTTTTCCATAACGCTGATGCTTTAACAAGAGATAAAGGAAAATAACCGCGCCGACGACACCTAAAATTACACTCGCAGGAATTTCAAACGGATAACGAATTAAGCGACCAATAATGTCACACAGCAGCACTAAGCCGCCGCCTGCCAAACAGATCCACGGGATAGTTTTACGAATATTATCCCCCATCACCAAGCTAATCAGGTTCGGGACAATCAACCCTAAGAATGGCAACGCGCCGACAACGACCACGACCACACCGCTGATTAAGGCGATAATAGATAACCCGATGGTCATCACTTTCTGGTAATTCAAACCGACGTTAACGGAGAACTCACGCCCCATACCCGCCACTGTAAAACTATCGGCAATTAAACAGGCTGCCAGTGTTAAACCACCGACTAACCAAAGCAGCTCATAGCGACCTTGTAAAATACTGGAGAAATCGCCACTCATCCAAGCACTGAGGGATTGAAGCAGGTCAAAATAGTAGGCGGTAAAAATGGTGAGTGCGCTGATCACGGCCCCAAGCATAATGCCGACTAACGGCACGATGAGCGCGGATTTCAAAATAATCCGGCGTAAAATCAGCATAAACAGTGCGGTGCCTAGCAGTGCAAATCCGCTCGCCACCACCATTTTGGTCATAATAGAAGCGGTTGGATACAGGATCATCACGAACAGTAAACCAAGGCTGGCAGATTGCGTGGTACCCGCAAGGGAAGGTTCGATAAAACGGTTTTGGGTGAGTAGCTGCATAATCAGCCCCGCGACGCTCATGGCGCTTCCTGCAAGGATCAGGGCGGCAGTGCGAGGGATACGGCTCACGAAAAAGATATCTTGCATCTCGGGATCGGTGAAAAGCGAAACGGGTGACACGTCACCCGCTCCAATAAACAAGCTTAATACCGCTAATACCAATAACGCGATGATACCAAAAGAGAGATAAAGCGTTTTCATTGATTAATTCGTTTTTTTCTTCTCTAAAGCTTTGTTGACATCATCCATTAATTGGGAATAGGTTTGGATACCACCAGCGATATAAACCGCTGAAGAATCTAAATAAGCCACTTGGCCTTTTTCCCATGCGGAGGTTTTTCTAACTAATGCGTTGTCTAACACGTCTGCCGCAGGCTGCGCATCTTTCGCACCAATCGCGCCATCACGGTCGATAACAAATAACCAGTCTGGGTTCAGTTTTAATAACAGTTCTGAGTTCACGATATTACCGTGACGACCAGTATCTTCAGTGAAGACATAAGCCGGTTCGAAACCTAATACATCAAAGATAAAGCCAAAACGGGAACCTGGACCGTAAGCTGAAATTTTACCACCGCTCACTAAGATCACCATCGCCTTGCCAGCTTCAGGGGTTTTGCCTTTGATATCATTAATTTTGTTTTTGAAGTCAGAAACGAGTTTATTCGCTTGTTCTTCTTTACCAAATAAAGAACCTAACAGCGCAGTACGCTCCATCAGGCTATCAATAAAACGTTTGTTATCAATATCCAGAGAAATCGTTGGTGCGATACCGCTTAATTTGTCATAAGCGTCGCGAGCACGGCTACCACCTAAAATCACATCAGGTTTTGCACTGCTGATAGTTTCATAAGCCGGCTCAAATAAGCTCCCGCCATTAACATATTCTGAGGTGCTATATTTCTCTAAAAACTGTGGAAAATGGGCGTTAGTTTGTGGAACACCAATCACCGGAATACCCAGCGCATCGATGATGTCTAAGGTTTCCATGTTCATCACAAACGCACGTTGTGGATGGCTAGGAATTTCAGTTTTGCCTTGAGCATGTTCAACGACAATTGTTTGTTTTTCAGCTGCTTTTTCTGTTGCTGGCTGCTCGGTCGTTGGCGCTGCTGTTTGTGTTTGCTGAGCGTCATCACAACCCGCTAACGCAACAACGGATAATAGGGCAAACCCTGAAACTAATGCTTTTGCGAACATCTAAATTCCTCCACCTTTCAATGTGATTATCGTTAGTCACGTTACCCATGACCCGAAGATGGCGGATATCTTACATGAAACATAGCGCTAATGATATTAGTTTGCATTTGCATTTCGCAAAATAATGATACATCGCACAAAAACACACATTGCCTATATTTAAAGCAACTTACTCACATCTTATTTTGATTAGGGAGAAAACAAATGGCTCAAGCCTGGTGGAAATCTGCGGTGGTATACCAAATCTACCCCAAAAGCTTCTATGACCATAATGGCGACGGTATTGGCGATCTTGCTGGTATCACCGCCAAGCTAGACTATATCCAATCTTTAGGCGTAAACGTGATTTGGCTATGTCCAATTTTTGCATCGCCGATGAAAGATAATGGCTATGACATTGCCAACTATGACAGCGTGGATCCGGTTTTTGGCAGCAATGATGACCTTGATATTTTAATCAGCCAAGCTTCGCAGCGTGGCATTAAAATTCTGCTGGACTTAGTGCTTAATCACAGCTCAAACCAGCACCCTTGGTTCGAAGCTGCCCTTGCCGACCCAAACAGTCCTTACGCCGACTATTACCAATTTATTGAATGGGATAAACCCACTCCACCGAACAATTTACGTACCTATTTTGACTGCCCAGTCTGGACTCGAGTTCCCGATAGTAATCGCTGGTACTTCAACTCTTTCGGCCCCGAGCAACCTGATCTTAATTGGGAAAATCCACAATTGCGCCAAGAAATTATCCAAATGATCAATCGTTGGATAGCTAAAGGGGTTGCAGGATTCCGCATTGATGCCATCGGCAATATAAAAAAGTCCCCTGAAGCCCTCTCGCCTTACCAGTTCCCTCCCGATCGGGAAGATGGCACCGCGTTTTTAGTCCCTTGGGTGGTGAACCAACTGGGAATACACGAATTTTTAAAGGAGCTCGCGAGCCAAACCTTCCACCCTGCGAACTCAATGACGGTGGCTGAAATCGATGTTCCACCGCAAGATCTTGCGAATTATATTGGTGAGGACGGCTCATTCTCTATGGTGTTTGATTTCAGTATTGCGGATCTCGACATTGCCAAGCAGCCCCCGTTTTCCATTGTTCCAATCACTGGTGAACGTTTGAAACCTGTTTTTCTAAAAAGCCAGCTCACAACCCAGCAAGTTGGTTGGGGCGCGCCTTATTTAGAAAATCATGACCAACCGCGCTCACTGAACAAATTCTTACCGAAAGGCGCCATCTCCCCTGTCGCCGAAAAAATGTTGGCGATGTTCTTACTGACTCAGCGCGGCACGCCATTTATTTATCAAGGGCAAGAAATTGGCATGACGAACTGTCCAATGACGCTCAACGAGCACCACGATCTGCATCTCTTTAAACTCTACCAATGGGGTCAAACGCACGGATACTCTCATACCACCATGATGAACTATTTTACCCAACGCAGC
Source organism: Providencia sp. PROV202 (assembly GCF_028479565.1). Lineage (NCBI taxonomy): Bacteria > Pseudomonadati > Pseudomonadota > Gammaproteobacteria > Enterobacterales > Morganellaceae > Providencia > Providencia sp. PROV202. The sequence goes on from NZ_JAMPNV010000020.1 coordinate 141,348, forward strand.
CGCGACAATGCACGAACACCATTTCAATGGAATAACCAGCATCATGGCGGATTTACCACAGGCACCCCATGGTTGAAGGTCAATCCCAATTACCGAGAGGTTAATGCCGCCGCCCAACAGCAGCAACCCGATTCACTTTTCGCGTTTTACCAGCAATTAATTACCCTGCGCCGCCATTCGCCAATTAGCGATATCTTGGTTGAAGGCGAATTCTCAGAAATCAGCGCCCCTGAACCTGTTATTGCTTATCGCCGAACATTAGGCTCACGCACCCTCTCCAATACTTTATTAAATTTAGGCATGTATGAGGATGTGGCTGATGCTTTGAAAAAAATGGGCTTTGAACTGAGTGCTATTTTAGAGGAAGAGGATGATCCCGGTTTAGGCAATGGCGGTTTAGGGCGTCTTGCCGCCTGCTTTCTAGATTCTCTCGCTACCTTAAAAATTCCTTCCGTTGGGTTTGGAATTCGCTACGAATATGGCATGTTTCAGCAAAATATTATTGATGGTCAACAAGTTGAGTCCACCGATCGCTGGCTACAATATGGCAATGCATGGGAGTTTCCACGCTATAACCTTAGCTACAAAGTCCGCTTTGCCGGCCGCCTTCAGCAAGAAGGTAAAGTCGTTCGTTGGGTGGAAACTGAAGAAGTGCTTGCTCGCGCCTATGACCAAATCGTGATGGGCTATGGCTGCGACGCCACCAACACCCTACGCCTATGGTCTGCCCATGCCACGAATGAAATGAACATCAACAAATTTAACCAAGGGGAATACTCGGCCGCCGTTGAAGATAAAAATTTCTCTGAGAATGTCTCCCGTGTGCTCTACCCCAATGATTCTACGGAATCGGGGAAAATTTTGCGCCTTGGGCAAGAGTATTTTCTTGTATCAGCAACCTTGCAGAATATCCTCGATGTCCATTACCGAGTCCATGGCACGTTGAGTAACCTTGCCGATAAAGTGGCAATCCATCTGAATGATACCCATCCTGTTTTAGCCATTCCTGAACTGATGCGCTTGCTTATCGATGAGCACGAATATGAGTGGGAAGCCGCATGGCAAATGAGTGAAAGAATCTTTTCCTACACCAATCACACTCTGATGGGTGAAGCATTAGAACGATGGTCTGTGGACCTTCTCGGGCGATTGCTCCCTCGCCATCTACAAATTATCTTTGAAATAAACGACCACTTTCTCACTGAGATCAAACAGTGTTACCCCAATAACCCAGAACTTTTAACCCGCCTATCTCTGATTGATGAATCCCATGGACGCTATGTTCGCATGGCATGGCTTGCCGTCGTGGGTAGCTACCAAATCAATGGCGTGTCAAAGCTGCACTCTGAGCTTATGACGCAAGAAATTTTCGCTGATTTTGCCAAAGTATTTCCTGAGCGTTTTAGCAATATCACCAATGGCATTACCCCACGCCGCTGGCTGGCGTTGTGCAATAAACCCCTAGCAAGCTTGATTGATGAAACCATCGGTGAAAGTTGGCGGGAAGATCTCACAGAGCTTTCGCGCCTACAGCAACGCACCGATTTTCCGCTATTTATTGAGCGGTTAAAAACCTGCAAGTTAGAAAACAAAGTTGCTCTCGCCGACTATATCGCTAAAAACGTCAATATCATCGTCGACCCTCACGCTATGTTCGATGTACAAATTAAACGTATTCATGAATATAAACGCCAATTACTCAATATCTTGCAAGTCATTGGACGCTACCAGCGTATCTTGCAACTTCCCGAAAAAAATTGGGTTCCGCGCGTGGTGATTTTTTCAGGAAAAGCCGCCTCATCCTACGTTAACGCCAAAATGATTATCCGACTCATCAATGATGTCGCTAACGTGATTAACCATGACGCCCGAATCAAAAACCGCTTAAAAGTGATTTTTATTCCAAATTACAGCGTGAGCTTAGCGGAGTTAATTATTCCCGCCACCGACTTATCCGAGCAGATATCCCTTGCAGGAACTGAAGCTTCTGGAACAGGTAATATGAAATTTGCCCTCAATGGCGCATTGACCATCGGCACATTAGACGGTGCTAATATTGAAATTCGCGAACATGTTGGCGAAGACAATATGTTTATCTTTGGGCATACCGCCGAGCAAGTTAACGCGATTCGCACACAAGGCTATGACCCACGAAAGATTTACCAAAATCATGAAGATCTGCACAATGTCCTCAATTCCCTCGTTTCGGGCATTTTCAGCCCCGATGACCCTAACCGCTATTACCCGCTTTATGATTCTCTGATTAATTTTGGCGATCATTACCAATTGCTTGCCGATTACCACTCTTACGTTCAAGCCCAAGATGCCGTCGATAAGCTATATCAAAACCCAACGTTATGGACGCAAAAAACACTCAATAATATCGCCAATATGGGCTATTTCTCTTCCGATAGAACCATTAATGAATATGTTGAAAAAATATGGCGAATGAAACCCACTCAGTGAAATAAAAAAACATGATTAAACTGCCCAGAGATTTAACGTAAATACTCGCGTCAGGTTTAAAACTTTGAAGATCAAAAAAATGCATCAATACGCTGTATATGCGTATTTTTGCAGTTTTATCATTCGTTAATTTTATTTTTATATTTTTTTATATTGAAAATATACTTAATCTTATTTTCCACTTATTTAAATTTAAAAAAACTTAATTAATTAAAGCTTAATTATATAAAAAAAACCAAATTAAAACCCCTATTCATTATTTTATTAATGACATTCAATTACCTTTGCGATTAGTATAATTAAAACCTAATAATAAAAATTCAATATCTACGTAAACTTTACGTAGGTTAATAACCCTACACGCAGCAATGCTATATTTCATAGGAAGTCATTATGAATAAAGTTTATAAAACTATTTGGAACGACGCGATAAAGTCGTGGGTTGCCGTACCTGAAATAACGCAATCCGGTTCTAAATTAAAAAACTCAACAGACAATAAGATTAATCCAAAAAATAAAGGCAATAGTAAAAAAGAAAATATTTTAAGAATATTCAGTATAAAAAATATTGTCATTACTTTATCCGCTCTATTTCCATTAATTGCTAATGCAGTGGTTAGTGATAAATTAACAGTAAGAGTCGATGACGACGTAAATATGGTTGCCGTTTATAACATCGATATTTATAAAAAATATTTCCCTAATGCTAAATGGAATCCGAATAACTTATCTAACCTTTATTTATCTGAAACCATTGTTGTAGGAAAAGATTCATCTATAGCGAACTCATCAACAGATTCAAAAACGACCTCCACAGGCGGAACCGTGGTTTTCGGCCCAAACTCAGTCGCTTATGGTTTTGGTAACACGGCATTTGGCGCCGGAACTTATGTCAGCTCAGGCGGTACTGCGGTGGGAGTTGCAACCATCGCAAATAACTTAAGTACCAGCGTTGGGCGCAGTGCGGTTGCTGAAAATAATGGTGTCGCGATTGGTCGAGCTGCATTAGCATCCGAGAGCGCAGAAGGAGGGGTTGCTATCGGTGTTTCCAGTAAAGCTACCGCCAATAATGCCGTCGCGATTGGTCGTTCTTCCGTGGCTTCAAATGTTAATGAAGTCTCCTTTGGTAACGATACAATAAAACGTAAGCTCACCAATATTGATGCGGGTAGTGCAGATAATGACGCTGTTAACTTTAAACAACTATCCACCACCAATGCGAATGTTGCTAAAAATACTCAAGACTTAATTGATACGAATAATGTATTAAATACAGCAAAAACAGATTTAACTAAGCAAATCAGTGATAATAAAACCGATGCTAACAATCAAATAACTACCGTAAATAATAAAATAACCCAGATTAATAATGGGGAAATAGGCCTTGTTAAAATTAACAGTGCCAATAACCTTATTACTGTGGCCAGTGATAAACTTGGAAAAATAGTTAGCTTCACCGGCTTAAATGGCGATCGTAAATTAACGGGCATTGATAAAGGTACAGAAAATAACGATGCCGTTAATGTCAGCCAATTAAATGAAACTAATGCATTAGTCGCCAAGAACACGACCGATATCGCTGATAATAAAACCGCGAT
>NZ_JAMPNV010000021.1:0-137007 GCF_028479565.1 Providencia sp. PROV202
CTGACTCTTTGGTCGCAGCTTTATCATCAACTGCCACTGGCGGCGCATCGATTTCAATGGTTACCGTCGCTTCGTTGGACACGTTGCCGTTCTTGTCGAACACTTGGTAGGTGATGGTGTCAGTACCGTGCTCACCTTTATTCGGGGTGTAGACAAGCTTGCCATCTTCACCAATGGTGACAGTACCTTTCGTCCCTGGCTTGGTGATCACCACACTGTTTTTATCCAGATCGCCGTCCATATCGGTATCGTTCGCGGTGATATCGATTTCAACTGGCGTATTGTGGCGAGTATCGGCTTTATCTTCGTTCGCCACTGGCGGTTCAGTGATATCAATGGTCACGGTCGCTTTGTTGGACACGTTGCCATTTTTATCTTTAACCAGATACGTAATGGTGTCTTGGCCTGTTGCATCAGGATTTGCGGTATAGACCAGCTTACCATCAACAACTTTTACGGTGCCTTTGGTTGGTTCACCCACAACTTCTAATGTCGTAGGGTCAATATCACCGTCCAGATCGGTATCATTACCTAAAACATCTAATTCAACTGGCGTTGCCTTGTTGGCTTTAGCTGAGTCGTCGTTCGCTACTGGCGGCGCGTCGATTTCGATGGTGATCGTCGCTTCTTCAGAGACGTTACCGTTTTTATCTGTCACGGTATAAGTGATGGTGTCAGTACCCACTTCGCCGGCTTTCGGCTGATACACTAACTTGCCATTAACAAATTTCGCGAACCCTTTGCCACCATTGGTTTTAATCGCTAAAGAGCTGTGGTCAACATCACCGTCTTTATCGGAGTAGTTGTTTTCCATATCGATGGTGACAGGTTTAGATTCTTTGGTTGCCGCAGAGTCGTCTTTCGCTTCTGGTGCTGCATCAATTTTTACGGTAATGGTAGCAACATTCGACTCATGACCTGCGCGGTCTTTCACCACATAAGTGATGGTATCAACACCATATTCACCTTTGTTTGGTGTATAGATAATCTTTCCATCTTTACCGATTGTCACGGTTCCTTTAGAACCTTCTTTGACGATGCGGATAGAGTTCGGATTTAAATCGCCATCAACGTCACTGTCGTTCGCGGTAACATGGATAGTAACAGGGGTATTATGTTTTGCATGTGCAGAATCATCACCCGCGATAGGTGCATGATCGACAACTTTAGAATGACCGCCGCCACCGCCACCGCCACTGATTGCCACAGCAGGAATACCAATAAGAGGGACAAGTGCAGCTAACCACCATGGGTTAAATGCCCACAATGGTGGTAATGCATCGCCACCAATGGCTTGACCAGCCGCTTGGCCGTCTGCTAATTGGCTGATTGCGTCAGCTTTTACCGCACTTTCAGGAACGTATGGGAAATATTGGCCATTTTCATATTGACCAATAATGAGGTTTGCATCGCCTTCTTGATAACCAATGGCACCATTCTCAGCAAAGTAATTTTCAATAATTAAATCAGGGCTTTCTACATCACCGCCTTCAAATGCGATGACAAGGTTTTTATCAACTCGCTTAACCGCGATGTTTTCTGGTGCGAATTGTGTACTTTCGTCAATTAATAAATAGTTTACATCTTTTTGTGCATTAATATGCAGTGGTTGTTTTAATTTACCTGCTCCATTTTCCCCACCAATAACAGAATATTGCTCAATCGTCTCTTTGCTATTATTAACTTTAATTGATATTTTTTTAATAGACATAGTTATCCATTGCCTCGTATCGGACAATTATTTATTGAATTAAATTTAGTTTAAAAACGTGTTAATTATTGGCAGCTTTGAGCTACATCCACACGCGGTAAAGTATGAACCTGAGTGCTAACTTTCCCTTTAAATTCATAAACTTCTTTTTCTGTCATTGGTTTTAATGATACTGTTCCATTGGTTTCAGTGACCAAGAATGCATAGGATTTGCCTGGCTCTAGTGACTTATTATCGATTTCGTTTAATTTAGTGTTATAGCGCTCGCTAACATCTGTTTTATATGCAGTAAAATTGTTATTTCCAGAGCATAATTTAATTTGTTTAGTCGCATTAGGCTCTAATGAAGTGAGGTACTGTTTATTCACGAATATATTAATTGTTTTCCCTTCAACTTGATTATCTATTCTATAGAAAGAAACTAATGCTTTATTACTTTCGACTTCTTTGCTTTCTTTAAGAATATTCTTATTCTTCCATTTTTCGCTATTATACCCGTGCAGTCCTTCATTACGCACACAACCCGTCAATGCTGCAATGCATAATAGCATTACAACGCCAGTGATCTTTTTCATATTAATCCTTTCAACGCTATGGTGTTTAATTTATGCAAAGCAAAATCCCTCTATGTAATATTAGAGAGAATAAATATCGCAGTAATTTGAATAAATACTAAAGCTGGAAATCATTTAGTTCCCAGCTTAAAAATAAAATACTTATAGTTATTTTTGCTTCAATTTAACCCATTAAGTGTGTGCATGAAGCATTTTGTTACATGATGAAAACTTCAGCATTATATCGTTCAAAGTTGATATGCGTCAATTTTACCCCCCTTGATTTTACCAATCCGCAGAAATGCTATCAATTTTAGTCGTTATTCTATCAATTGATTCATAAATAATTGTTTTAATTGATATAATTTACATGTTAAAAGATTATTTATTTTTCTAACTCATATAGTGTGTGAGCATAAAAACCATAAAATTGATAAAAATAAAATTTTTATTCTATATATATATAAATACCAAGTATTTAAACCTAAGCATAAACCTCTCTAAAAGAGGGGTTTATAGGTCGTATTAATGCCTATTAACATTCTATTAAAAATACCTTAATACGAGTAAAAAACTTATTATCACAAAATACTCTCACTGCGTGTATAATATAGGTTTATAACATTCTAATTAAATACCCTTATCATTTAATCTCCTTCAAAATAACCAGAAGGCATAGTTAGTAATGTATATCACCTATTAATTTTCATAATTCCACTTAAATCCCACATTTAAATAAAAATTAAGAGTATTCCCTTATAATTCCTATTTCATCTAGGAATTATTCCTAATTCATAAAAAGAGATATTAATTTAAATACATTGCTAGTTCCTATTTCAATAATCGAAAATAACAATATCTCGGTAATAACGTCTATAGGTAGTAGGATTAATTCTCGTTCTTATAAGCTATTTGAAAATAAATATGACCGCTAGAGTACCGTAAACAGAGTAAGTAGTCATAAACCACTAGCTTTCCCCTGAAGAGTGAGAATGAGTGCGAGTTGAGGCATGTAGATCCAAAGGCAGTGTCCACTTCCCCTAAAATGAGACAGCTATAATTAGATTTTTTGCCCTAACCATTGCAGAGGTCATGATGCAAAATGCATTCGAATTCAATCAAATTGTAAGAGCAGCGTAAAATAAACTTAACCACATGTTTTTAATATAAATATTGAATTATTAACCAACAGCATTTTATCTTCTCTGAAAGTGAGCATTGCAATGAAAATAAAATGTACTATATTTCCGCAATCCACCCTACATTTAAGCATATGACTAAATTGCATACAGTTGTAGCGAATCCTAAGCACCTGTTTTTAAATTTTTTCTGTTTAACTTAACATTCCTCTAAAATGAGTAACGAGTGGTCGTAAATTTGCCTTATGCCAGACAGCCCAAATCTGAGTAGTCATATTCATCCAAGGCACCTCCCGTACAATCGCCCCTTTCGGTAAATTATACCGTAAACCACTTTGTATCAATGTGACGCCAAGACCCGCAGCAACAAGACCTAATGCAGTTAATGGTTCTTCTGCTTCTAACCGAATATCTGGCCGAAACCCTGCTTTCACACAAGCAGCGACAAAGTCATCCCTTGAATGTGAGTTATCGTTGTTGTGCAAAACAGAGATCCACTGCTGTGCGGTGAGGTCTTCAGGGGTGATCTCCGCTTTTTCAGCAAGAGGATGATGATGGGGTATCGCAACGAGCATATGATCATTGAGTACTTGAAAATATTCTAACTCACTCTCTTTACCTTCAGGCGGTGTATCAACCATTGCAAAGTCAAGGCTCCGTTGACGTAATCCCTCTAATTGGCGCTCAGGTGTTTGGCTATAAAGTGCAATATGCACATCAGGACGCGAATCCCTGAGTTCACTTAATGAACTCGGTAGAACACCTGAGTGCATCGCATTCTCTATGTAACCAATACATAACCCGCCATCTTCTCCTCGACCTAATCGACGACCTAATGATTCCAGACGATTGGCATGAGTGAGAAGAGAGCGAGCTTCTATCAAAAACGTTTGTCCATCAGACGTCAAGCGGATCCGTTGCTGACTTCTTTCAAACAACATTAATCCGAGTTTTTCTTCTAATTGAGAAATTTGTCGGCTTAATGGTGATTGTGAGATGTGCAAGCGCTCTGCGGCACGTCCAACATGTTCCTCTTCAGCGACAACAACAAAGTAGCTGAGCTGACGCAAATCAATCATAGTTATTCCCTTTAATGTCTTAACTCAGACGAATTATGTCCTATCATGTCAGAATAAATCAACCTATTATCTTCACCACGACAGGATAGTACGCTGTCCTTAAACCTAATTTTGCGGATAACTCGCTAATTTATTAAGGAATGACAATATGAGTATTAAAAAATTACTGCCTAGCAAGATTGGTTTAGGTGGTGCACCTCTCGGTAACATGTTCAGAGCGATCCCTGATGATGAAGCACAGGCAACGGTACATGAAGCCTGGAATTTAGGTATTCGTTATTTTGATACTGCACCGCTGTATGGTTCCGGTTTATCTGAAATTCGCATGGGTGAGGCTCTGTCTCAATATTCACGTGATGATTATGTGTTGAGCACAAAAGTCGGCCGCATCATGTTAGATGAAATGGAAGATCCAGCAAAACGTGATTTCGGAGAAAAAGGCGGTATCTTCGAACATGGTTTGAAAAACAAAATTCTGAATGACTACTCTGAAAATGCAACTTTACGCTCTATTGAAGATAGCCTGAAACGTTTGAAAACAGACCGTATTGATATTGTGTGGATCCACGATCCTTCACAGGATTTCTACGGAGATGGCTGGTTAGAACATTTTAATATAGCACGTACAGGGGCATTCCGTGCTTTAACGCGTTTGCGCGAAGAAGGCGTGATTAAAGCTTGGGGTTTAGGGGTTAACCGTGTTGAACCTTGTGAATTAACGCTGGGCTTAGATGAGCCAAAACCCGATGCTTTCTTATTAGCAGGACGTTATAGCTTATTAGATCACAGCCGCGCATTACAGCGTCTGATGCCAGAAGCGTTAGAGCATAATGTTGATATCGTTGTTGGTGGGCCATACAGCTCTGGCGTATTAGCTGGAGGGGAACATTTTGAATATCAAAAAGCGTCCCCTGCTATTCATCAGCAAGTTGCGAAGATTTATCAAATTGCTCAGCAATTTAATGTTGATGTTAAAGCTGCTGCATTGCAGTTTTCATTAGCTAACCCAGCCGTTGCTGCCGTTATTCCAGGTTCAAGCCGCCCAGGCCGTATGTCTGAAGATTTAGCAGCATTAAGCGCTAAAATTCCAACTGAATTTTGGTTGGAAATGCAGCGCCAAGGTTTGATCGCGGCTAACGCCCCCTTACCTATTCGTTAATCACTCAACAATGAGTGGGCACAATAGTCCACTCAGCTTTAAGGATTGAAATGAAATTAGATCTGAATGGTCGTGTGGCAATTGTGAGCGGTTCAACATCGGGTATTGGCCTGGGTATTGCACGTGGTTTGGCAAAAACAGGCGCTACGGTCGTGATTGTTGGACGTAGCCAAAAGAGCGTTGCTAGCGCGATGAGTCATATTAGAGACGAAGTACCTGACGCAAAATTACGCACTGTCATCGCTAACTTGGGGACAGAAGAAGGTGCTCAGGTGTTATTTAACCAAGAACCTACGGCCGACATCCTAATTAATAACCTCGGTATTTTTAACGACGATGACTTTTTTACTGTTCCAGATAGTGAATGGTTAGAATTTTACAATGTCAACGTACTCTCCGGCGTGCGCTTATCACGCCACTATGCACAGAACATGGTCACACAGGGTTGGGGGCGTATTATTTTTGTTTCCTCAGAATCAGGTGTTGCGATACCTGGTGACATGATCAATTACGGTGTGACGAAGAGTGCCAACCTCGCAGTCTCTCATGGCCTAGCGAAGCGCCTTGCAGGAACAGGCGTGACGGTGAATGCAATTCTGCCAGGACCGACATTTACGGATGGATTAAAAGGGATGTTAGCGGATGCGATGGCGAAATCTGGCTTATCGGCTCGTGAACAAGCGGATGAATTTGTCAGAAGTTCGCGCCCAAGCTCCATTATCCAACGCGCTGCGGATGTTGATGAAGTAGCTAATCTAGCAGTGTATTTAGCATCCTCCCTTTCATCGGCAACAACCGGCGCCGCATTGCGTGTCGATGGTGGTGTCGTAGATACACTTGCAATGTAACGAATTTAAAATTTTAAGGAAATTATTATGGCTAATACAACTGTTTCTATCGAAATCCCCGCTTCACCAGAACAAGTTTGGCAATTAATGGGGGGCTTTGATTCACTTCCTGATTGGCTTCCGTTCATACCTAAAAGTGTGATGAGTGAAGGCGCTCGCGTGAGAAGCTTAACCACTTCAGATGGCAGTACTGTCATTGAGCGGTTAGAAGCATTTGACCACACCGGTAAAAATTATAGTTATTCGATTATTCAAGCGCCCTTCCCTGTCATTCATTATTTATCGAATATCAGTGTGCATGAAACTGAAGATAAAAATGTTTCTCGTGTTGAATGGACGGGACGTTTTACGCCTGTCAATGTCAGTAATGAAGATGTCGTAAAACTATTTACGGATATTTATCAAGATGGCTTAGATGCATTAAAAGCAAATTTTTAGTTTACATTATTTCATCTACATATTTTCACTAATGGTTATGATTATTCTCTTTTTAAGAAAAGAGTATTGCGAAGTTAACGCTATTAAATAATAAAAAAAAGAATACACTGAGTTCATCACCTAAATCATTAGGTCAATTAAATTAAAGGATATTATTCAATGAAAACATTAAAAATGTTAGCAGCCGCTATGACTTTGTCTATTTTTTCATTTGGTGCTTTTGCTCAATCAGTAACAGCAACGAGTGATACAATCACCTCCGCTGAAGCTATTATTGCGCAAAAAGCACAAGAGGCTGGTGCATCGGGTTATAAAATCACAAGCGCAAGAATGGGAAATTATGCAACAGTCAGTGCAGTGTTAATTAAATAAAAATACGATTACGGTAAAAGCCCTTTTCAGGGCTTTTTATTAAACAAAAACTTATTTCAACTCTGTAATAACACCTTCCATCACAAAGAACTGACCATTCATCATCGTATAATAAGCGTATGACTTACCCTGTAAAAAATTATCACAATGCACAACAGTTGAATTGTCGCTTTCTTGCCAAGAAATCAAAAAATTATCTCCATCTACCGCTTTGGCAGTGTATGGGACATGCATTATAGAGCCTTTTAAATCACCATTTAAAAACTCAATAGTCACGGTTTTTCCGTCAGTCGTATAGGTGTTTTTCACCTGCAATCCGTTATCCATTTCAATTTCAAATGACTTACCCAAAAAATAATATTTTTCTGTCATCACTAACCTCATTAAACATAAAACAGCTGTTCTTTTTTAATATAATACGTTACTCATGCATGATTGTTATTTTATTTGCAACAGTCTTTTCTTTATAAAGAAATAATAGACAATGAAATATCAATTATAATAAAAAAATTCCCAAACATGCACTACGCCCTCTACCTTTGCTTTTATCGCAAAATATTATTGTCATTATTCATATTTACTTAAGTTCTTATATCCAGAAAATAATCACATCTAAACTCTATTTCTGATTTAAGGTTAATTATGAATACTCATCAATTTATAAATGGATCATTTTCTATTGGTATCGAATTACCCCTTGATAATGATTGGTCTTCAACAGGACAAATAAAACGTCAACAAGAAAATCGACCTTTTGGCGTACCTGATATGAAAGAACATGCATCTAGGATCAAGCTGGCAGATAAGTTAGGTTATCGTGCAGCTTGGGTACGAGATGTCCCTTTCTATGACCCTAACTTTGGTGATGCTGCTCAGGTATTTGAGCCATTTTCCTATCTGGGTTACCTCGCAGGGATCACTGAAAACATCTTACTTGGCACCGCGGCGATTGTTCTGCCTTTACGCCAACCTTGGCTAGTTAGAAAATCAGCAGCAACACTACAAACATTAAGTCATGAGCGCTTATTACTGGGTGTCGCGAGTGGAGATAGACCGATTGAATATCCTCTTTTTGATGTCAGCTATCCTGATAGAGGTAAATTATTCCGCCAACATGTTGATATTCTAACTGGCAAAAAAGACGTACAGTTACCCACTGGCGTACAAATTTTACCTGAACATCAGCCTATCCCATTATTTGTCGCGGGACTTGCCCAGCAATCGCCGGAATGGATTGGGCAACATATGCAAGGTTGGCTTGCCTACCCAGGAACCCCAATTGATCATACAGAAAGGGTCAAACTATGGCGCAATGTTGCGGGAAGTAAGCCGTATGTCAGCTTTATTCATCTTGATTTTATTGATGATATAAACGCGCCAATCCAACGCCACCGTTTTGGTGTAAAAACAGGTCGAAATGGATTGATCAAAGAGTTAACCGCAATGAAAGCTGCGGGTGTTAACCACATTGGCTTACAATTTCGCCGTAATGAGCATCCAATAGAAGAAACATTAGAAGACATTAGTCTGTCTGTCTTACCAGAATTTCACCAATAGCCACCATAAAATGAGGGACGATACGCTATTTTATCTCCCTCTTTCAATAAATCACATTTAAACACCGCTAACAATCCTTCCATTGATTATTGCGATTTTAATAGAAATCATTTGCTGATTTGGGTAATTAACCCCTTAATTTTTTGTGACATACTTAACAAAATTCAGTCATATATTTCTAACTTATTATCGAGACAATAATGAAAATTAATCTTCCTCTATTTGCCCTTGCGCTCGGTGCATTCGGTATTGGCACTACCGAGTTTTCCCCAATGGGATTACTGCCTGTTATCGCAAATAGCACTGGAGTTTCTATCCCTGTAGCAGGCATGCTCATTACCGCTTATGCCGTTGGTGTGATGGTGGGCGCCCCGGTCATGACATTACTGTTATCTCATCAAGCGAGAAGAAAAGCGCTGATTATTTTAATGTCTATATTTACGCTTGGAAACGTCTTATCTGCACTTGCACCCAATTACGAATTTTTATTGCTGTCACGAATTTTAACCAGTTTAAATCATGGCGCGTTTTTCGGATTAGGAGCCGTCGTTGCTGCAAGCGTTGTTCCTGTAGAAAAACAATCAAGTGCAATCGCCACGATGTTTATGGGATTAACTATCGCGAATATTGGGGGCGTTCCCGCTGCGACATGGATAGGGAATACGATAGGTTGGCGCTCGTCATTTTTAATCACCGCTGGTTTAGGGGTCATCACGATGATTTTCCTATGGATATCACTTCCTAAAGGCAATGCTGGCGTGCGTCCTAATGTTAAACAAGAGCTCTCTGTGTTGATGCGCCCACAAGTGTTACTTGCACTCTTAACAACCGCATTAGGTGCGGGTGCCATGTTCACATTGTACACCTACATAGCCCCAGTACTTGAGTATCTTGCAGATGCGAGTACAGGCGTGATTACGGTCATGTTAGTTCTGATTGGTGTCGGTTTCTCAATTGGGAACTATTTAGGTGGAAAATTCTCAGATCGTTCTGTCGATGGGACGTTAAAAGGATTTTTACTATTACTTGCCGCCATCATGTTACTGATGCCATTTATTGCACAAAACTCAATAGGTGCTGCATTTGCCATGGTCATCTGGGGTGCTGCTACCTTTGGTGTTGTCCCGCCATTACAAATGCGAGTGATGCGTGTGGCAAGTGAAGCTCCAGGGTTAGCCTCTTCCGTGAATATTGGTGCATTCAACCTTGGAAATGCCATTGGTGCCGTTGCGGGAGGCGCTGTGATTTCGGGCGGATTATCTTATGCCTATGTTCCGGTCATGGGGGCAATTATTGCAGCCTTAGCATTAATTATCGTTTTGATAAATGCACATCAGCAAAAAACACAAACGAACTAATTCGCCTATCACAATTAGCCCCTTCAGTAATGAGGGGCTAATTTTCTAATATTCCAACATAAACATACTGGGTATCTACAAAGACTTGGGCGCACGCTAGAACGCGATTCCCACCCCAGATGCCCTTCGCCTCAAAATGCAGTGATGGATCGTGATTATTCTACTTTTCGCAAAAGTGTATTGTAATGAGTGATATTTATCTTGCATCTGCAATTGATTATATTTTTGTCATGCAGTGACGAATTAATCACGTTTTAAGACAGATTAACAAGAGATAAATACGGGAGCAGGATCATGTTATTTGAGCATTATAACTTACGTGGCTTACCATTAAAAAACCGAATTGTTATGCCACCAATGACTCGTTCACGAGCTGGTAAAGACGATATCGCCACTGAAATGATGGCTGAATATTATGCTCAGCGTGCCAGTGCTGGACTCATCATTAGCGAAGGTACTCAAATTAGTCGCCAAGGGCAAGGCTATGCTTGGACACCAGGTATCTACACGCAAGCACAGATTGAGGGTTGGAAAAAAGTCACCGATGCCGTTCATCAAGCGGACGGTAAAATCTTTGCACAGCTTTGGCACGTTGGGAGAGTTTCCCACACCATTTTACAACCTGATAATGCCGCCCCTGTTTCCTCATCTGCCATTCAAGCTAAAGGGGTTAAAGTCTTTGTGGATACTGAAGGTCGTGGACCTGAAGATGGCGTTGGAGAGATGGTTCAACACTCCATGCCTCGCGCCCTTGAAACAGCAGAAATTGCAGGTATTGTTCAAGACTATGTTCAAGCTGCTCGTAATGCAATCGAAGCCGGTTTTGATGGTATCGAATTACACGCTGCGAATGGTTATTTAATCAATCAGTTTATTGATTCGCGAGAAAATCAACGCGATGACGAATACGGTGGTTCATTGCAAAACAGATTGCGTTTTCTGCGTGAAGTGGCACAAGGCGTCTCCGATGCTATTGGTCGTGAAAAAGTGGGCGTTCGTTTAGCACCATTGACCACGCTGATGGGCTCTGAAGATGCGACACCTGAAGCAACTTATCTTGCCGCTGCTGCCGTCTTAAATGAGATAGGTGTTGCCTACATTCATATCGCCGAAGCCGATTGGGAAGATGCGCCAGTTATGCCAATGGCTTTCAAAGAAGCGTTACGTATTGTTTTCCACGGCACAATGATTTACTCAGGGCAATATACTGTGGAGCGTGCAGAGCAAGCATTAGCATCAGGTTCAGCTGATTTGATAGGGTTTGGGCGTCCATTTATTGCCAATCCAGATTTACCTTATCGATTAAAACATAACCTTCCGCTGAATGAACCAATAAGAGAATTGTTCTTTGGTGGCGGTGCTGCGGGTTATATCGATTACCCGACAGCCAAATAAGTGACTCACAATAGCCTCTGTTCATCAAACAGGGGCTTTTTATTATTTCCAATATAAATCAGAATATTATGATAAAAAGCATAGAATACGATAGCTGGCAATATGATGCCTCTCAGCATTCCGTTATCCAGCGTACCTCAATAACAAGAGAATTAGCGGATAATGAGATCTTAATACAAAATGCCGCAGCAGGCATAAACCCCGTTGACTACAAATTTATTCAGAGTAACCCTCTCAACTGGGCTTCGGGGCATATCCCAGGTGTTGATGGAGCCGGTATTATTGTGTCTGTTGGACACAATGTCGCGCCTGAGCTGATTGGCCGCCGAGTTTGCTACCATGCCCCTTTGTTAAAACCCGGTAGTTTTGCCCGATATACCATCCTCAATTCCAATAGTGTGATGATGATACCGGAAGAAATGTCATTTTCATTAGCGGCAGCGGTGCCATGCCCATTACTCACGGCATGGCAATCTGCTGAAAAAGTTCCCGTGAATAACAGCGAAAGCGTATTAGTTTCAGGGCTAGGTGCGGTTAATCAATTTCTGGTGCAGATCCTGCGACAACGAGGTTTCCTTGTCGATGTTATCTCTGCGAGTGCCACACAAGACACCGCGGCAAAACTCGGAATTAACCAACTATTTAGGCACCATTCGAAGGTTGATAAAACCTATTTTGCTATCTTTGATGCCACAGGCCCCGAATATGCGTCTTTATTAGTCCCGCATCTCAAAGCGAATGGGCATATTGTGTCTATATTAGGTCGAATTGAATTGCCTGTTGACCCTGCATTTACAACCGCCATTTCTTATCACGAAGTTGCTCTGGCTGCCATTCATCAGTTTGGTGAACCACTTGCAATTACGCAATTAATGCTGGCAGGAGAAGCATTAATCAAACAAATAAGCACAGGTGACTTAATATGTCCTATTCCCGATACGTTTGCATTCGAGCAACTTCCTCAAGCCCTACTACACAGTGAAAACGCGCACATTAAAACGGTAGTGACCTTTTAATGCCCTGTCGTTTTACTTGCTATTGTTTTATTTAGTATTGTGTTACTTGCTGTTAGATTCGATAGAACAACACATCCAACGTACACCATCAAACGTATACGTTGGTTTTTTCGACAAGCACACCCTCACTGTATTATCATCCCTCTCGAAATACGCATTTTTTATTAATCATATGAATTGGCACGCGTTGAACACCTTAGATCTGAAAGGAACTTTGAATGAAGGCTACATCCGACGAAGCACATGTATTTATTGAAGTCGTTGAACAAAAAAGTTTCACAAAAGCAGCGGATAAGCTAAACATCGCCAACTCTGCGGTCAGCCGAACGGTCAAAAAGCTGGAAGAGAAATTGGGCGTCAATTTACTCAAACGAACAACTCGACAAATTGATCTTACTGCAGAAGGTGAACTGTATTTTCAACGAATGAAAAATGTGTTGCAGGAAATGCAAACTATTGAGGATGAACTCCTTGATACACAAAGCTCGCCCAAAGGCTTATTGCGTATTGATGCAGCAACGCCCGTCACTTTGCATCTCCTTATTCCGTTTGTTGCTATTTTTCGGCAGCAATATCCTAATATTGAATTATCACTCGTCTCTTCTGAGACATTTGTTAATTTGATTGAACGTAAGGTTGACATTGCAATCAGGGCTGGGCAGTTAGCAGACTCAAGTTTGCGGGCTCGTCCCTTATTTAATAGCTACCGTAAAATAGTGGCTTCACCTCGATATATTGAAACAGCCGACAAAATCACATCTGTAGCTGATTTACGTCACCATACTTGCCTGACATTTACAGAGCCAACATCACTCAATACTTGGCCAGTGAAGACCGAAAATGGGCTATTCGTTGATGTTGCTGATGGAATATCATCAAACAGTGGCGAAACATTATTGCAGTTGTGTGTTAATGGCGAAGGAATTGCCTGTTTGTCTGACTTTATGGTGAACGAAGGGATTAAACGTGGGGAACTGATTGAATTATTGCCTGATGAGATCCTGCCTATTCCATTGCCATTTCATGCTGTTTATTACAGCGATAAGGTCGTCAGTCAACGAATTCGCGCTTTTATTGATTGCCTGACGACCTATTTAGACCAGATTGGAAAGCCATGATTATGGCTTTCCTACGGGAATAATCGTTAATCCCACTTAGGCGCTAAGCCTTCAGGGCTAACAAGACGATCATTGCAATCCAGTTTTGCAATTGCATCACGATCTTCTTGGTCAAGCTGTAATTCTGTGGCTTTTAGGTTACTGATTAAATTTTCACGCTTGGTTGATGATGGGATCACAGAATAACCTTCACCCATCGCCCATGACAAAATAACTTGAGCTGGGGTTGCGTTATGTTTTTGCGCAATGGACTGGATAACGTCATCTTTTAATGCCTTGCCGTAAGCCAGTGTCATATACGATGTAATATGAATACCTAATTCTTTTGCTCGCTCAACCACTTTGCGGTTTTGCAGATACGGTGATAATTCAATTTGGTTGGTGGCAATATTTTCCGCACCAACGACAGCAACAGCTTCTTCCATCAATGGAATAGTAAAGTTTGATACACCAATTTCACGAGTTAAACCTTGTTTTTTCGCTTCTAATAAAGCAAGCATAAACTCTTCAACAGAAACCGCATCATTTGGGGATGGCCAGTGAACCAAGGTTAGGTCAACATAGTCAGTCTGTAAATCACTCAGGCTTTTTTTCAAACTTGGGATCAGGTTATCTTTGCTTAAATTCTCAATCCAAATTTTGGTTGTAATATAGAGTTTATCGCGTGCAATACCGCTTTCAGCAATTGCCTGCCCAACAGCAGCTTCGTTTTCATAGATTTGAGCGGTATCAACCGCACGATACCCAACATCTAATGCATTTTTTACTGATGCAATCACAACATCATCTTTTAAACGAAACGTACCAACACCCATCATAGGAACAGTCATTATGTTATCTCTCTTAAATTAGTTCACGTTAAACTTCACGGGTAATTATCTGGTTAGACCACCGTCATTAAGGACAAACTAACGAATAATTACCACGACAATTTGAATACCACAGAGAATACGGTGGAATAATCCAGAGGGAAATAGCCATAAGCTCAATAGACTTTTGCTAAAAAATCAACAATCCCTCTAGTTAATAGCTTTAACTATAAAAATAGTCTTTATGGAGACATTTGACTAAATTCAGCTTAATCAAATTACCATTTAAGATAATCAAACTATAAGTGACCATTCATTACTCCGCTTTTTGTCTTTATTTTAGTTTGTTAGCCTTAATACAACTTAGCAATTAGTGAATAAGGTAATACAAATGAAAATTCGGCTTCTCAATGGCGGGCAAACATTTGCTCACTCAGCAGGGTAACTTTATTCCTGATGAAACCAAAATACGTAGTAACGGTAATATGTGGCACAAATTCACTCAAACGATAGCAGAGGCAGCACAATTTGAGGTCTATGTTGATGATAAGCCGATAGGAAAATTTCAATCAAACGAAAAAATAGGCAAAAAATTTTTACAGACTTTGATTGTGCCCATTGCACTATCGAGATTAATAGTTGAGAAGCTTATCGCAGATAACAACTTGGTTGGCACTTAAGTTGTTATTCTTAGATTGACAAAAAAGAGATAAAGAATCCAATACCCACCAATACAATCGGAGGGAAACCAAAATAAAGAGGCATACTGAATGGCATACTGGCAAAACCCTAAAAGCAAAAACGCCATGCTAATCAATAGCATGGCGTCATAATGTGGCGGAACGGACGGGACTCGAACCCGCGACCCCCTGCGTGACAGGCAGGTATTCTAACCAACTGAACTACCGCTCCGAAATTCCCTACTGGGAACGCGAAGCATATTACGAATACTTGATATGACAGTCAACTCTTTTTCTTGAAAAATCGTACGGTTGAGCAGTTTTTAGCCTTATCAGATCACAAAACTGTCGACCTAATGAAGAGTTTCGTCATCTTGCTCAGTTTGCCGCCATAAACAGGGTTTCCCCCCTTTTTTATCCACGATATCTAAGCGGGCTTCATGCTCTGCAATTTCTTCATCAGAAGCATAAATAATTTTTAATCCACTGACTGGACGCTTAATACGTTGAATTTCATTGGCTTGCTCTGTATTGCTGGATTCAGATTCCATTGAAAATGCAAGAGAGGTCTGCCCCCCTGTCATCGCTAAGTAGACGTCAGAGAGGATCTCAGCATCGAGTAAAGCGCCGTGCAATGTTCGCTTGGAGTTATCGATAAGGTATCTATCACATAAGGCGTCTAAGTTATTACGTTTACCGGGGAAAATCTTGCGAGCTAATACTAAGCTATCGGTAATGGTGCAGAATTCGGAGGTTGGAGGAATGCCTCTGTTGAGCTTACGAAACTCGTAGTCCATAAAACCGATATCGAAGGGCGCATTGTGAATAACAAGTTCTGCACCGCGAATAAATTCGATAAATTCATCGGCTATATCGGCAAATACTGGTTTGTCTTGCAAAAACTCATCACTGATTCCGTGGACTTCAAAAGCTTCTGGGTCAACGAGACGGTCTGGTTTGATGTACACATGGAAATTACGTCCTGTTAGGCGGCGATTAATCACCTCTACAGCACCAATTTCAATGATATTGTGCCCTTCATAATGAACACCAAGCTTGTTCATACCTGTGGTTTCAGTATCGAGGACAATTTGTCGGGTTATCGCCGTGCTCATAATGTTTTTTTGTGTCAAACTAGAAGTTGATGAATAAGGAAGAGTGTAACAGAAATGACAAAGCAGGTAGAAATTTTCACTGATGGGTCTTGTTTAGGTAACCCAGGACCCGGCGGATACGGTATCGTACTTCGTTATCAGCAACATGAGAAAACACTCAGTGATGGTTTTTTCCTCACCACCAATAATCGCATGGAATTACTCGCAGCAATCGTTGCTTTAGAGTCACTTACCCGACCTTGCGATATTATCCTGACTACCGATAGCCAATATGTACGTCAAGGGATCACTCAATGGATCCACAATTGGAAACGCCGCCAATGGAAAAAAGCGGATAAATCGCCAGTGGTCAATGTGGATCTTTGGAAGCGTCTCGACCAAGCAATTACACGCCATACTATCGATTGGCGCTGGGTAAAAGGTCATGCGGGTCATGCGGAGAATGAAAAGTGTGATGAATTAGCTCGCGCCGCGGCCAATGCGCCAACAAAAGAAGATACAGGTTACCAGCCTACTCAAGAATAGTCAGGTTCAGACTTAACGAAGTTGCTTCGATTTACTGATTTCTTTCGTTGCACCCAACGCTGTTGAAATTTTCACCTTAGGCTGCTTAAATTTCAGGGGCGTTGGCGTTAATGGATATGTCCGTTTTCTTGCAACAATCACGCTGATCACGCCAATTCCACCACAACGTTTATTGACCCGTTTTTCCGATGAAACCCAAGGAAGCACTTGGCAGTTTCGGTGATATAGCACCTCATAATTGAGTAACCCTAGCCAATCAAATACCCGGAGAGAAGGGAAAAAACGGCTACAGTAAGGCTGCTGCTTACGCAAAATAGGCACTAATTTCGCCATCCCAGCTAGGCTAAATGGATTAAATCCCGATAAAATCAGCCAACCATCATCGATCAATACCCGATCAACTTCCCGTAAGATCCAATGCGGATCATGGCTATAGGCAAGTAAGTGGGGCATTAAACAGGCATCAATAGTCTTATCCGCAAAAGGCAGAGCTTCGGGATTTGCCGCGACATCAAATACGTGAGGATCTTCACCTAGCGTGAATTGATGAGGGATCATGCACTCTTTAGTGTGGATTTCTGTACTCAAATGACCTAATTTAAGCAGGTGAAAACCAAACATTTTTTGCCACCAAGGCGCTAACTGGGCTTCCAAGGCTTGTCGATAGTGTTCACCAAAAGGAATATCAGACCAACTGGCGGGCATTTGAATCTTTTCTTCAATACGCGCAGGTTTCATAACATTCCCCTTAAAAATCGGATCGAGGTTGATTATGGAGTTAATTCGAGTACCAGCGTTAAATGATAATTACATTTGGCTACTAGCAAACAACCAGCAGTGTATCATCGTTGACCCTGCTGAGTCAGAGCCGGTTCTCTCAATATTAACGGCTAACCAATTGACCCCTGTTGCAATTTTACTCACCCATCATCATAACGACCATACACAGGGTGTGAAAGAAATTATTGCTCAATATCCAAAACTCCCTGTATTTGGCCCCCAAGAAACCTTAGTTAAAGGGGCGACAGAGTTGGTGTGTGATGGCGATTCCGTCACCATTGATGACTTCAATTTTCAAGTCATCGGTCTCCCAGGTCACACGCTTGGACATATTGGTTTTTACCAAGCTCCTTACCTATTTTGTGGCGATACATTATTTTCAGCCGGTTGTGGGCGGATCTTTGAGGGTACTCCCGCTCAAATGTATCAATCGATTCAAAAAATCGCAGCACTTCCTGATGATACTCTCATCTGCTGTGCGCATGAATATACGCAGTCTAATTTACAATTCGCTCATCATATTTGGCCTGAAAATGAGACAATTACGAACTATTCCGAAAAAGTAAGAACTTTGCGCAATAATCAGCAAGCAACAGTACCTAGTACATTGAAAACCGAGAAAAATATCAACATTTTTTTACAGTGCGAAAACCCTGAATTGCAACAAAAACTGAACATTAATATGACAAATCCATCATTACGAGCAGTTTTTACATTATTACGCCAATTAAAAGATGAATATTGATGTATAATTATTGTCAATAACAGCTAAAGCCAGTATTATCTGGTCAACTTTTAAACATTAAAAACAAAGAAAAACAGAGCTAATGAAGATAATCGCGACCCTCATCGCCATTGTTTTGCTTGCGGGCTGTCAAGGCGCTTCCAAAGTCACCGTTAAGCAACCAAAATCTTCAGCCAACCACTCAATTGACACTGTTGCATCCCATAACCAAGCAGCAAGTAGACAGGTTTCCAAAGTCGATCATGACCTTTGGGGTTATATTAGTGGTGAACTGAAGATGGATATTCCCGAAAACGCAACAATTCGGGAAATGGCCAATAGTTACTCCAATAAACAAAGTTTTATCTATGATGTGGCAGTAAGAGCAGAGCCTTACATGTACTTAATTGTAGATGAAATCAATGATCGTAACTTACCAATGGAATTAGCCTTAATTCCTGTCATTGAAAGTTCATATAACCCTAAAGCCACATCCCCTGCACAAGCGGCGGGTCTTTGGCAAATCGTACCCATCACGGCACGTTCATATGGGTTAAAACAGACGCAGTGGGTTGATGAGCGACGCGATGTTGTGACATCCACAAAAGCAGCGTTAGATCTCCTTGAAAATCTGAACATTATGTTTGGTCACGATTGGGAGCTCACACTTGCTGCTTATAACTGCGGTGAAGGTTGCGTACA
This sequence comes from Providencia sp. PROV202, assembly GCF_028479565.1. Classification (NCBI taxonomy): domain Bacteria; kingdom Pseudomonadati; phylum Pseudomonadota; class Gammaproteobacteria; order Enterobacterales; family Morganellaceae; genus Providencia; species Providencia sp. PROV202. Next base: position 19,080 of record NZ_JAMPNV010000021.1, read on the forward strand.
AAACGCGATTAAAAAGAATGAAGCTGCTGGCTTACCAACAGATTTTTGGTCTCTTCAATTACCTAAAGAAACCAAACAATATGTTCCGAAGATCCTTGCGCTTAGCCAAGTGCTGAGACAACCAGAACGCTATCAAGTCAGATTACCAAAAAGCAATAAGAATAGAGGGTTAACGCAAGTTGATGTGGGACAACAAATCACATTGACTCAAGCTGCTGAATTAACAGGTTTAACGGAAGAATCCATTAAAACCTATAATTCGGGTTATACCCGAGGCGTTACGTCACCAAATGGTCCGCATTATATTATGTTGCCAACTGCAAAAGCTGAGCAGTTAAAAGTTTCACTGACGGATCAAGACGTATTAAATGATATTCGTAACGCGGTAGCACAAAATCGTTATGCGAAAGCCACGGCGAGTAATATCCAGACAGCAAAAGCGAACTCAAAGCAAGCTAAAACCTTTAGTTATAAAGTTCGCAAAGGTGAATCTATCGCGAGTATTGCTAAAAAATTCAATACAACGGCAAAGAACATCCAACAGCTAAATGGGTTAAAAACAGCTAAAGCTAACATCCTTCCAGGACAAACATTAAAAATTTCAGGTACGACACCGACCAGCAATAACCGCAAAGGTGGAACCTACAAAGTCAGAAAAGGTGATACTTATTACAGCATTGCTAAACGTCATGGAATTAAACTTAACGACCTGATGAATTGGAACTCAGGTGTTAAAATGGCAGATTTAAAGCCAGGTGTTACATTGAATTTATATCTTTAAATTAAATATTTCAAAAATCCCCATAAAGGTTAAACCTTAGGGGATTTTATATTAAATAAATTTCAATGATTAGAAATAAACTATTTAATTAGGCTTAATCTCGATATCAATCTCGATCACAATTTTAGTTGTAACATATCGTCTAAATACACTTAATTGTCTAAACCGCACAATATCATTTACATTCTTCATTAGAGTGTGATAGAAAAATAATTAGCCCGATTTTTCCTAGTCCTCTTACGGTTCCCTCCATAAAAAAGTCATTATTGGGTGGTGACTTATGAAATAAAAGTGCTATTATTATTGATGTGGCGAAAGCAATCTGAGCAATCAGTTTATATTTGAATATTACTTTTATATTAGTGACAATCTAAAAACTCTCTCAATTAGTGATAATCTTATATTTATCAATATACTAACTATGTTTGCTTATATTGAAAACAGATGCTTATATTTAGTTGATATGACATTATTTTTGATACAAAAATACGCAAAGTAAAAGTCAGATTCGCCCATGGAGGTGATTATGGATGAATACTCACCCAAGAAACATGATATAGCTGAATTAAAATATCTGTGTAACAGTTTGAATAGAGACGCAATATCAAGTTTACAAAAAACAAATACCCATTGGGTAAATGATCTTAGTTCGCCACAAAGCATCAGTCTCAATGAGCTCGTTGAGCATATTGCAGCTTTTGTCTGGCGATTCAAAATCAAGTATCCAAAAGAAAATCTCGTTATTTCTCTTGTTGAAGAGTATCTTGACGAGACATATAATTTATTTGGCAGCCCAGTAATTACTTTCAGCGAAATCATTGACTGGGAAAGTATGAATCAAAATCTTGTCGCCGTGCTCGATGATGATCTAAAATGCCTGACAAGTAAGACATAGAATCACCATTTACCTTTAATTTCACTATCCCATAGTATATTTTAGGTTATCGACACATAAAGAAAGGGCGTTATGACCAAATCCGATTATCTGATGCGTTTAAGAAAATGCACCACTATTGAAACACTTGAGCGCGTCATTGAGAAAAATAAGTATGAGTTATCTGATGATGAATTAGAGTTATTTTACTCTGCAGCAGATCATCGTCTTGCCGAACTCACTATGAATAAACTTTACGATAAAATCCCAGCATCTGTTTGGAAGTTTGTTAGATAAATACTTATTTACGCGCATAGATAGTGAATGGTTATAGCCGGTAATACTTTATCGGCTCAATGAAAATTCCTTATTTATCTTAGTTAGTATTCACCGAATACTGACAGCCTCTTTATACCCTTTTATTTTTACCTTTCCCTAATCCCAATTAATTTAACATTTCATGCGATAATAGCTATTTCGATATCAATTTAACCATTGTAAATATCAATTAAGAATAGTAATCAATTTCTTATTATTAAAATATATTAAACCAAGCATGATAATAACAAGAAAGCATAGCCAAAAGACAATAGCTGTTGTTACTGAACATGTGATTGATGAAAACGAGAATATGAAGATTAAGAGAGGACTTAATATTGGGTGGGAGCCCTGCCAGCGACATCCCGGCACACACGACCCCTGCTATGGCTGCTTCCTTCCGGACCTGACCTAGTTAACAAGTTAGCGTTGCGGGAGAACCAACAGAGCCCCCATTGATTGCTTCTTTCAAAGCACGGGCATTATGCTTGATAGATAGTTAAATAGCAAGAAAGCGGCGATCAAGTGCTGTTTTATTACACAAAAATCTGAATGGCTATTTAATACAGTTTAGTATGAACAATAAATATTGGCAGGAATTAATACTTATTAATAAGAAGCAACCGCTAGTTAGCAGGAACCAGAAGTAAATCAATATTTTCAACCATGCCATTGTTGATCACTTCGGTCGGCGATTCTGTAATATAGACTAATTTTCCATCAACGTGTAACGTCGCACTAACCGTGATTTTAGCTTGATTTCTTATTTCATTTTTGTGGTATGTCAGCTGATACGGAAGCGTCACTTGATTGTTCAAGTTAGTATAGTGCTTTTGAGATAATATCAGCGCTGGCAACTCAACAAATGAGTTATCTACCATGGTAACCGTAATATCCACGTTTTCAGATAATCCTTTATTTTTAGCAATAAGGATATTTCCGCTGATCGTACCAATATCTACCTGCTGATTTTCGTGATTACTTTTCCCTTTTATCCTTTTTTCAGGGGGATTGGCGTTGTTCCCTTCACACCCGACTAAGAAAATAAGTATCAACGAACTAATCATGTAACGATAGAATGTCATTATAATTACCTGTAATATTTTGATTTAATTAGACATTTCAATATGATTATTCTTGATATATTAGAGTTTATCTAAACTTAGAAAATTATATCTAATACAAATTAAATAATGAAATTATATTTCAAATTGTAACCAAAAACGATTGTCAATTAATCCGTACACAAACTGCCTACCTATTTCTGTGGATTAATGGGAAAATAGCGGCATCTGATATTTTTTAACCATCTTCAAGGTAACTATGAGCACAGAATTACAAAACTTAATTAGCCTAATTAAACTCGAAAAAATTGAAGAAGGTATTTTTCGGGGGCAAAGCGAAGATCTTGGTTTGCCGCAAGTTTTTGGTGGGCAAGTTGTTGGGCAAGCCATGTATGCAGCGAAACAAACCACACCCGAAGATCGCATCATAACCTCATTTCATAGCTATTTTCTGCGCCCAGGAGACAGCCAAAAACCGATTGTTTACGATGTAGAAATTTTGCGTGATGGTGGCAGCTTTAGTACACGCCGTATTAGCGCCATTCAAAATGGTAAACCGATCTTCTTTATGACCGCCTCATTTCAAGAACAAGAAGACGGGTTTAACCATCAAAATTTAATGCCCGATGTCCCCGCGCCAGAGCAATTGATTTCACAGGATGAAATCATTCAACGCTTCGCAGACCAGCTTCCCGATGCTGTCAAAAAATATGCGCTGCGCCCTAATCCTTTCGAGTTTCGCCCGATTCAATTCTACAGCCCATTTGATAGCGCTCCTCAAGAACCATTTCGCTATATTTGGTTTAAAGCGAAAGGAGAGCTTCCCAATACACCAGAGTTACATGACTACTTGCTAGGCTACGCATCGGATTACAATTTCCTTCCCACTGCATTACAGCCTCATGGTCGCGGCTTTATGGAACGCGACTTACAAGTGGCAACTATTGACCACTCAATGTGGTTCCATCGCCCTTATCGTATTGATGAATGGTTACTGTATGCTATTGAGAGCCCTTCTGCTTCTGGTGGGCGTGGCTTTGTTAAAGGGCAAATTTATAATCAACAAGGGGATTTAGTGGCAACTACGGTACAAGAAGGGGTCATTCGTAAGAGAAAACCTCGATAATTTCCCGATGTATATCAGCCCGAAAAGAGTAAGTCATTACTTACTTTAAAACAAGAAAAGCCTCAACTAGATAGGAACTCCTAATTGTGAGGCTTTTCTTATTTGGTAACCTTATCAATTCCATACAGACTAGTCAGTGAGTACTAACTAAACTAATAATGCTTCCGCAGCCGCTTCATCACGAGAGTTCAGCGACTCGCCCACTTGTTGTAATTGATACATTTGGTAATAGCGGCCTTCCTGCTGGAGAAGCTCAGCATGATTTCCTTGCTCAACGATCATTCCTCGATGAAGAACAACAACTTGGTCAGCATCCACAATCGTCGATAAGCGATGAGCTATCACCACCAGCGTAGTGTTTCGACGAATAACACGTAGCGCCTTTTGAATTGCCTGCTCAGTACCAGAGTCTATATTCGCGGTCGCTTCATCCAATATCAAAATTTTCGGTGTTACGACGAGTACTCGCGCCATCGCTAATAACTGTCGTTGCCCAACGGATAACGTGTTTCCTTGCTCACCTAACAACGAATCCAATCCATCAGGCAATTCACGGACATGCTGAGCTAATTGTACAGTTTCAAGGACTTCCCACACTTTTTCTTGGGAAACATCGCGCCCTAGAGCCACGTTATCAAAAAATGAAGCCGCGAGTACTACTGGGTCCTGCTGCACCATAGCAATACCATTTCGTAATACTTGATGGGAAAGTGAATTTAAATCTCGTCCATCCAGTAAAATCTCCCCTTCCTGCCATGGGTAATACCCCATGATTAAGTTTGCAATGGTACTTTTTCCACTTCCCGTGTGCCCAACGAGTGCCACAAAATGGTGTTCTGGGACAGATAAATTAATGTCATCGAGGACTTTTTTATCATCTCGATAAGCAAAAGAGAGGTGTTTTATCTCAATTGATCCACCCTGTAATGGTGCAACATTTTCGCCATAGCCTTGCTGTGGACTATCCATCAACTCAAAAACACGTTCACCGGATACAACCGCTTGTTGCAACATGGATTGCTGAGATGTCAGCTCAATTAACGGTTCGTTTAAACGACCTAAATAATTAATGAAAACATACAGAACCCCGACACCGACAGTACTGGTGCCGTCAAATCCAAATAGCAACAATAGCCCACATAGCACACAAGCAGAAAACAAACTCAGTAATGGCCTGAGCAATAATCCATCTAACTTCAATGCTTTCATTCGGGAATGATAGTGATCTTCACTTGCTTCCAACATTTTTTTGCCAAATCTGGCTTGCTGTAAAAATTGCTGGATAACCGTCATACCATTAATGACTTCATTGAAACCATTATTAATATCTGCAAGGTATGTCCTAACACGGCGCACAATTGGCGTACTAAGTCGCTGATAAACCAACATTACAACCAGAACCGCAGGGAAAATGAGTACCGCAATGGATGCCATTCGCCACTCTAAAGAAAACATGGCGACTAACATGGCACAAATTAATGCCAAACTGCGAAAAACCGTTGGTACAACCATAACAAACAGATCTTTGATCACCTCAGTGTCGTTGGTGACACGAGAAATAATCTGCCCCACGGGTTGCTTATCAAAAGCACTTAATGGCTGGCGCAGAGCCGCATTCATCACATCGGTCCGTAGATTTTGCACCACGCCAACTGAAGCTTGATTAAACAGAATTTTTTGATGGTAATGAAGAAGTGCAGCAATGATTTGCAAGGCAATAAATCCAATCACCATATACAGCGTTAGCGGCATAATGATCTGTTTTTTCGCCACCATATTGTCAATAAAGTAGCTAATCAGTAAGGGTCCACTAACTTCTGCGGCAGCAGCCAACCATAGCATGGCAATCGCTACCCCCATGGTACCGCGGTAAGGTTTACCGTAAGATAATAAGCGTTTTAATGCTGGCCAAAGCGGCTTTCTCTGGCTCATAGATCACCGTCCAAAGCAGCTTCGATTTGCTGATAATGATACATATCGCTGTACCAACCAGATTGCTGGGAAAGTACTTTATGAGTGCCTTTGGCAACTATGCCACCATGGCATAATACAAGAATATTATCAGCATCCACCAAAGCCGATAGTCGATGTGCGCTAATGATCAACGTTCTCCCCTGCCTCCAACGACTCAAATTCTGCAAAATGGTGTGCTCTGTCTGCCCATCAACCGCAGATAGCGCATCATCTAAAATAAGAATTTCTGCATTTTGTAAAATTGCACGGGCTATGGAAATCCGCTGTTTTTGCCCCCCTGAAAGCATAACGCCACGCTCTCCCACCTGGGTTTGATACCCTTCTGGTAGACGTAAAATATCTTCATGCACACAAGCCACTCGAGCCGCTTCTTCTATTTGTTCCATTGTTGCATTAGGCTGCCCAAGAGCGATGTTGTTTGCGACCGAATCAGAAAATAGGAATGGAGATTGATTCACTATTGATAACCTTGCCCGCCACTCATCGAGTCGAATATCTGTCAGTAATTTATTCTGATAAATAATCTCACCGTCATTCACATCAAAATGGCGTTGTAATACAGTAAGTAATGTCGATTTTCCCGACCCCGTTGGCCCACATAACCCAAGGAATCCCCCTGGCTTTACGTTGAACTGGATATCATGCAAAGCATGGCGCGGGGTTTCAGGATACGAAAATGTTCTGATATTGACGTTTAACTCGCCTTTTTCTGCAAGCAAGCTTTGACTACCATCCTTAATCACTAATGGCTCGTCTAATAAGCTTAAAATCCGGCTATACGCTGCACTTCCTCGTTCAACAATGTTAAACATCCATGCAAGAGCAAGCATCGGCCAGATCATCAACCCTAAATACATCACAAAGCTGGTAAGCTCACCGAGGGTTAATGTGTCATTCAATACCATCCAGCTTCCACCCGCGATGGCTAATAAGTTTGCCATTCCAATCGCCATAAAAATGGTTGGGTCGAAACGAGCATCAATCTTCGCGACATGCATATTTCTTCGCCCAGCTTCAGTGGCAACTTGCTCAAATTGATTGGATTGATGGTTTTCAAGACCGAATGCTTTGATCATCCGGATACTGGTTAAACTCTCTTGCGCATGGTTATTTAACGATGAAAAAGCACCTTGTGCATGTTTAAAACGATGATGAAGCTGATCCCCATAACGCTTAATAACCAGTGCCATAATGGGCATCGGAATCAATGCAAGGAGTGTGAGCTGCCAACTTATTTCTATGCTCATCATGATAAGGACCGCACATCCCATCACCAAGGAGTCAACGAGAGTTAAGACGCCTTCACCTGCAGCAAATACCACGCGATCCACATCATTTGTGGTACGCGCGATGAGATCTCCCGTGCGATATTTCAAATAAAATGGCTGATTTTGTAAGCTAAGCTGCTGATAAATTTGTTGTCTTAATCGGACAGCCAATTTGTAGGAAGCGCCAAATAGCCATAAACGCCAAACGTAACGCAACCCATAAACGGTTAAAGCAATTCCGAGCATGGATAATACGTATGCCAAAAGCTGTTGATTCGTCATCGACCCTTTGCTAATACCATCCACTATCACACCAACAAAGCGCGGTGGGATCATTTGTAGAATAGCAATGACCACAAGAAAACAAATCGCGCCAACATAGCGACGCCATTCGCTTATAAAATACCAACGTAATTGTGAAAATAATCGCACGTATTACTGCCTTGAATGATGTTAGTGACTGCTTGCTTTATTATTACGAACTTTGCACTCTTCCGCTAATAGATGACTTTTTGATTAGTCAGGGATGGGCAACACGGTTGTGTATTTGATTTTTTCCATTGCAAAACTGGAGGTTACATCAATTAAGCCATGAACGCCATTGACCAGTTTCTTATAAAATAGATCATAGGATTTCATATCATGAACTTCGACTTGCATCAGATAGTCATACTCACCGGCCATGCGATAAAACACTAAAACTTCTGGTAATTTTTCTACAAATGAAACAAATTGCGCATACCATTCGCTATTATGTTGTTGGGTTTTAATCATGACAATCACCGTCAGCCCCAACCCCAGCTTTTCACCGTCTAATAGCGTGACACGTCCTCGAATATATCCTTCGTCTTCTAACCGCTTAAGTCGCTTCCAGCACGGTGTCGAGGTTAAGTTGACGGCTTCGGCTAATGAGTTTAATGATAGGCTGCTGTCATTTTGTAATAAGCAAAGTAGTTTTTTATCTATTTTATCCAGCATGTTTAGCCCCTGAGCGAATCCTATTATCAGCAAAATTCTATCATGATGAAATAATAAAGCTGTTACGAATTGCTAGTATTGTAGAATAACTTTGCATAAATAACCGAAACATAGCATAAATTGCTTAAGTTAGAGGTTGAAGGTACAAAAACAGACTGTTCATTCTCCTCTTGGCTCGTTAACATAGGGCTAAATTAATATCCTCATTATTTAATCTTAGGAGAGACTCATGAAACGTGCTGTTGTTGTCTTCAGCGGAGGGCAAGACTCAACAACCTGCCTAATTCAGGCACTCAAACATTATGATGAGGTTCATTGTGTCACCTTTGATTATGGTCAGCGCCACCGCTTAGAAATCGATATTGCACAAAAGCTCAGCTTACAATTAGGCGCAAAAGCGCATAAAGTTCTCGATGTCACTCTGCTTAATGAGCTAGCGGTTAGTAGCTTAACCCGTGATAATATTCCGGTTCCTGACTATGAAGAGAGTGAAGCCAGCGGGTTACCAAGCACATTTGTACCCGGACGTAACATTCTATTCCTAACACTCGCCGCTATCTATGCCTACCAAGTTAAAGCGGAAGCCGTAATCACTGGTGTCTGTGAAACTGACTTTTCAGGTTATCCCGACTGCCGTGACGAGTTTGTCAAAGCGCTCAATCATGCCGTTAGTCTAGGCCTAGCAAAAGACATTCGTTTCGAAACACCACTTATGTGGTTAGACAAAGCGCAAACCTGGGCTCTTGCTGACTATTATGGTCATCTGGAGACTATCCGCACTCAAACTCTCACTTGCTACAATGGTATTCCTGGTGATGGCTGTTCCGAATGCGCTGCCTGCCATTTACGCAGCAAAGGCTTGAATTATTATCTTAATAATAAACAAGCCGTTATGGATTCATTACTCAAACAATTGAGCGCAACGAAGTAATTCTAGAAGCCAACCCTAGTCAGTGTTTTCTGGTTGGCTATCCTTCTAGTTTTTCTATACTTCAATTTGCCTATACTTCGATAAAAGCATCTGTTTTATTTTTCAGTGACTCAATTTTTTCTCGGAGTTCATCCTCGATCACCATGGCTTTATTAACTTTACCATCAATGAAAACAAACGTGATGTACGCATCGGATACCACTTCATCAACCCCATTACGATGTCGAATAATTTGTTGGTAACAAACAGCACTCTTCACTCCGATTTTATCCATTCGTGAAATGACGGTTAGCTCATCGCCCAATCCAACGGCTTGGAAATAGTTAACATTAATATTCACGGCCGCCATAACTATTCTATGCTGGATAGCCCATTCGATAAGATTAGCTTTGCCCATCCAATCCCATCTATCCGCTTCATAGAACTCCAAGTACCGAGCATTATTGACATGCTGAAAGACATCAATGTGATAACCGAGCACTTTTATGTGTATTGCCATAACTACTCCGACCAGCTGAATTATTTGATAACATAAAAGTAACAAATATTTGAAAGGGCTGCTGAAAAAATATCACTAATCAGACTTAGCTCTCATATTCGTGCTTTAAATTAAATTTAATAGCATAAATATTACCCATAATTTATTTTTAATCTCATAACACGACTTTCTATTTCCTAAAAAATAGCCCACGTTGAAAGTGGGCTATTTTGCTTATAGGACAAGTTTATTACGATTTTTCTCTAAAAATGCAGGTCCAATTCCCTGCACTTCAAGGATGTTTTCAACCGTATTAAAAGCGCCGTATTTTTCTCGGTATTCCACTATAGCCTGAGCTTTCTGCTTACCAATTCCATTGAGTTTCCTCGCTAATTCTTCTGCAGTGGCTTGATTAATGTTCACTTGGTCTGGGGAAGCTAAACTCGCCACGTTTTTTATTTCATCACTCTTTTGAGGCTGTACTATCGCTGCTACCGGTTTTTCAGTTTCTGCTTTCTTGACTGCTGCAAATACAGATAAAGGGCATAACATTGCCACCATTAACGCTGTCCCTAATCCTTGTTTAATGCTTTTATTCCATTTCATCATTGTTCTCCTATGTGTGTTGAGACATCACAATGCCAGAGAACTTTTCCAAACACTTTTCTTTGGTTTATACAATGCGAAAGGCCACCCAATGGGTGGCCTTCTATTACAGAGATTACAATTTTAGTTGCGAAGCGCTTCGCAATTATTCCATGCAAATAACTTATTCTAAGCTTTGCACTTCAATTTTTGCATTCGCGCGTAAATTCAGCATTAACGCTTCATTCACCGCTGAGCTCATTGCGCCACGATACTCGTTAGATAACTGAGTCAGTTCATCAGCTGTTGGCTGACCTAAAGTCACTTTATCTAATTGAACAATTAGCAGATTATCTTTTTGATCATAAGCGATTGCATAAGTTGGCTTACCGTCAGTTGGCGGTGTCATTTTCATCGCAACGCCAGTCACATCCGTTGCAGGTGCAAGGAATGAAACTGTTTGAACAGCGCCAAATTGGGTGTCTGCAGCTTTTAATGCTTCATCACCTTTGCCCGCTTGTAACTCTGCCAGTAATTTCTCACCATTCGCTTTTAATTGAGCAGATGCTTTCTGACGCTTAACTAATGCTTCAATATCCGCTTTTACTGTTTCGAATGGCTCTGTTGATTCCGCTTTATAGTCAGTCACACGCAGGACAAACGCACGGTCCCCTTCAACGTTGATTACGTCAGAGTTGATACCTGTTGTGCCTTTTTTATCGACTAAACGGTCGCTGAAAACTTCATTAATGACTTTCGGGAAATTCAGTTGTGCCGGTGGGTTTTGACGATCGAACCAGTCCGTAGTCGCCACTTTCAAGCCAGAAATGCTTTCAACTGATGCTAATGATTCATTATCATTAGTCGCAGCTTCACTCACTTTCTGTTGTAAATCGTAAAATTGTTTGACGCTTTTATCTTGAACTAAGCTAGTTTCAATACTTGATTTAACGTCATCAAAAGGCTTAATCGCTTCAGGCTTAACATCATCCAAACGGAATAAGACATAATTATCTTGGACTTTGATCGGTGCAGAAATTTGACCTTTCTCGGTTAAATTCGCACTGATGATTTCGCTTGGTGTCGACGTTGCTTCCATCCAGCCAATCACGCCTTTGTTGCCTGCACTGAATTTATCTGTGGATTTTTCAGTAGCTAACGTTGCGAAATCAGCACCGCCTTTCAGCTCGGCTTCTAAAGCTTGCGCATCTTTTTCTGATGCCACTTGAATCATGCTATATAGCTTTTGTTCCGCTTTAGTGAAATTCTTCAGATTTTCATCATAGTAAGCTTTCACTTCTTCAGCCGTCACAGATGCTTTTGGCATAGATGCCGCATCCATTTCTACATAGCTTACTTGAACTTGTTCAGGAGAAATGAAACTGTTTTGATTTGCTGCGTAATACGCTTTTAATTCATCTTCAGAAACAGTTTGTTTAGCTTCTAGCGCAGCTAACGACAAGCTTGCTGTACGAACTTCACGCTCTTGCATAAACAATTCTGCATACGCTTTTACTTCTGAAGGCAGAGCAAATTCTGTTCCGGTGAACGATTTACCTAATTGCGCGCGAACTAAATCTTGGCGAATTTGTGCCGCAAAATCATCTGCATTAATATTGTAACGTTTTAAAATTTCGCGGTATTTCTCACTATCAAAATTCCCATTCGTTTGGAAAACTTGCATAGCAAAAATAGCTTGCTCAATTTGTTGGTCGCTAGCAGAGAGTTGTAATTCATTAGCGTATTGGTTAATCAATTGATTATTGATTAAGTTATTCAAAGCTTGGGTACGCAGCTCTTTCATGTAGTTGTCATTACTTGCAACTTCAGAGAATTTATCTCCTAAGTATTCTTGTAATGACTGGCGCTCTTGCTGGAAAGCTTGCTGTAATTGTTCCTTGCTTATTGGCTGTCCATTGACTTCAGCAGCATTATTACTTGAGCCACCAATCACATAGCCAGCAACACCTGTCAGCACGAATGACAAGATAATAATAGCTAACAACACTTTAATAAAAGGACTGTTCGCCTTCGTGCGTAGATCTTCCATCATAAAAAGGCTTAACTCCGCTTTGCTTTGTTGAATTTCTTAATATTACGCTAATTTTAACTCAGATAGAAAAAAAAGCGCACCATTTCCATGGCGCGCTTATATATTAGCTGATTAAAGACATTACGTCAGTTTGAGTTTTCGCAAAAATGCGTGAAAGACGAAACTAAACTCAATTAACCGTTAACAGCGTCTTTAAGACCTTTGCCTGCACGGAATGCAGGAACTTTTGCCGCAGCGATTTTAATTTCTTTACCTGTCTGCGGGTTACGACCTGTACGTGCTGCGCGTTGACGTACATTAAAAGTACCAAAACCAACTAAAGTAACATCATCACCTTTGCTCAGAGACTTCGTTACAGAAGCAACGAAAGCGTCGACTACGCGACCTGCTGCGGCTTTAGAAATATTCGCTTCTGCAGCGATTTTTTCAATCAGTTGAGACTTATTCACTATTATCATCCCCATATTAGTTTTGACTTTATCGGTTAATTAACCAACTACAGTATAGTTAACATTACTAAGTATAGTTAATTAATGATGCAGCCGTTATATCAATCCTGAATATTAATGGCAAGAAAACAGATAGCACGCTAACCATTATCAGAATCTTCGCTAAAGTAACGACGAAAAAAAAGGCTGACAAGCCCTAAATTAGCTGTCAGCCTTAATTTTATACAAACTTCTTGATTCAGCTCACTCTTTTAGCTTTCTTTTGGACCACTTCAGCCCCAAAAGGAGGATTGACTAATGCTAGTGAGAGGACTTCTTCAATTGTCTTAACAGGATGGATTTGCAAATCGGCAATCACATTCTGAGGGATTTCTTCTAAATCACGTTTGTTATCATCAGGGATAAGAACCGTTTTAATACCACCACGATGAGCTGCCAGTAATTTTTCTTTCAGCCCGCCAATTGGTAATACTAAGCCGCGTAACGTAATTTCACCAGTCATCGCCACATCCGCTTTTACAGGGTTACCTGTTAAGCAAGAAACCAGTGCCGTTGACATTGCGATACCCGCACTTGGACCATCTTTCGGTGTTGCGCCTTCTGGTACGTGAACGTGAATATCACGTTTTTCATAGAAATCGCCGTTGATACCCAGTTTTTCTGCACGAGCGCGTACCACAGTCAATGCTGTTTGAATTGACTCTTGCATCACTTCACCCAGAGAACCGGTGTAAGTTAACTTACCTTTACCCGGTACACAGGCAGTTTCGATGGTCAGTAAATCACCGCCCACTTCTGTCCATGCTAAGCCAGTCACTTGCCCTACACGGTTTTCGGTATCAGCATGACCGTAGTCAAAGCGACGAACACCCAAGTAATCTTTCAGATTATCCGCAGTGATCTCAATATGCTTCAGTTTTTTATCCATCAGCAGCGCTTTCACTGCTTTACGGCACAGTTTAGAAATTTCACGTTCTAATCCACGCACGCCAGCTTCACGAGTGTAGTAACGAATGATGCTCATAATTGCGCCATCATCGATAGATAATTCACCTTTTTTCAAGGCATTACGCTCGATTTGCTTAGATAATAAATGTCTCTTAGCAATATTCAATTTTTCGTCTTCGGTATAACCAGACAGACGGATCACTTCCATACGGTCTAATAATGGTGCCGGGATATTCATCGAGTTCGATGTTGCCACAAACATCACGTCAGACAAGTCATAATCAACTTCCAGATAATGGTCGTTGAATGCAACGTTTTGCTCTGGATCTAACACTTCTAACAGTGCTGATGCAGGATCCCCACGCATGTCTGAAGACATTTTGTCGATTTCATCCAGTAAAAACAGTGGGTTTTTAACCCCAACTTTCGCCATTTTCTGGATAAGTTTACCCGGCATTGAACCAATATAAGTGCGGCGGTGACCACGGATTTCTGCTTCGTCACGAACCCCACCCAGAGCCATACGGGTATATTCACGCCCTGTCGCTTTCGCGATAGATTGTCCCAGAGACGTTTTACCAACCCCTGGAGGCCCAACTAAGCATAAGATTGGCCCTTTGATTTTACTAACACGGCTTTGAACTGCGAGGTATTCAAGGATACGGTCTTTAACGCGCTCTAAGCCATAGTGGTCTGTGTCGAGCACTTCTTGCGCTTTCACTAAATCTTTTTTGACTTTGCTGCGCTTATGCCACGGAACCTGAACCATCCAGTCAATGTAGCTACGAACCACAGTCGCTTCAGCTGACATTGGAGACATCATTTTCAGCTTCTGCAATTCAGCTTCGGCTTTTTCTTGTGCCTCTTTTGGCATTTTCGCTTCTTCGATTTTACGTTTCAGCGATTCGTTTTCATCTGGAGCATCATCCATTTCGCCAAGTTCTTTTTGAATCGCTTTCATTTGCTCATTCAAATAGTACTCGCGCTGGCTTTTTTCCATCTGTTTTTTCACGCGGTTACGAATGCGTTTTTCAACTTGCAGTAACTCAGTTTCTGATTCCATCATTGCCATCAGGAACTCTACACGCTCAGCAATGTTTGCCATTTCTAAAACGCGCTGTTTGTCTGCCAGTTTTAACGGCATATGTGAAGCAATCGTATCAGCCAGTTTATCTAGCTGGTCTTGCTCAATTGCATGCAGTGAAGTCAGAACTTCAGGTGGAATTTTTTTGTTCAGTTTGATGTAGCTTTCGAACTGGCTAACAATCGTGCGATATAATACTTCTTGCTCTTTTTCGTCAACCAATTCCGCAGTACTAGGCACTTTTGATGCGTCATCGTAGATAGCCGCTTTCGCACCATCATTCGCTAGGTATTCAGCTTGTGCTAAGAAATACTCGCCGTTATCAGTCAGGCTAGTAATACGAGCACGACGTAATCCTTCAACTAGCACTTTAACGGTACCGTCAGGTAGTTTCAGCATCTGGATCACAGATGCAATTGTCCCAACAGTAAATAGATCATTCACCCCAGGTTCATCGGTTGAGGCTTCTTTTTGCGCAACCAGCATCACTTGCTTATCATGATCCATTGCTGCTTCCAGACTGTGAATGGATTTTTCACGTCCAACAAACAGTGGGATCACCATATGTGGGTACACCACTACATCACGCAGAGGCAATACTGGTATTTCAATGCGTTCGGAACGCTCTGGATTCATAAAGCTCTCTCTTCGTTTAGCACACGCCAGTTAAGGGTTTCTGCTTATAACAGAAAAAATTCTTGTAAAACACTGCGATATAAACAGCGTTCTTTCAAAATAAGGAAACCACAACTAAGAATATAAACTATATGGGGACAAGATTTTAGCATTCAATGGTTAGTTAAGCATAAAAAACAAAATGAGGGTTACCCCTCATTTTATTTGATTACTTCTTGAACACAGACAAGAAATTAATTATCGCCAGAGGCTTGAGCATCTGGTTTGCTGTAGATTAACAGCGGTTCTGACTGTTCATTAATCACATTTTCATCTACAACCACTTTTTCAACATCACTCATTGAAGGTAGATCGTACATGGTATTAAGTAGAGCAGCTTCGACGATCGAACGTAAGCCACGAGCACCGGTTTTACGCGCCATTGCTTTTTTCGCTATCGCCGTTAATGCTTCTTCACGAAACTCTAATTCAGTGCCTTCAAGGTTAAACAGCGCTTGATACTGTTTAGTCAATGCGTTTTTCGGCTCTTTTAAGATCTGAATCAGTGCTTCTTCACTCAGTTCAGTCAATGTGGCAACAACTGGCAGACGACCGATAAATTCAGGGATCAAACCAAATTTAATGAGATCTTCAGGCTCCGCTTGAGTGAGTAACTCACCTTCTGTTGCCTTCTCAGATTCACCTTTAACTTGCGCCGCAAAGCCAATACCTGAACGAGTATTTAGACGCTGGCCAATAACTTTATCCAACCCTGCAAATGCACCACCACAGATAAACAGAATTTTCGAGGTATCAACCTGTAAAAATTCTTGTTGTGGATGCTTACGACCGCCTTGTGGCGGAACCGCAGCTACGGTGCCTTCAATCAGTTTCAGTAATGCTTGCTGCACCCCTTCACCTGATACGTCACGCGTGATGGATGGGTTATCGGATTTACGAGAAATTTTATCAATTTCATCGATATAGACGATACCACGTTGAGCTTTCTCAACATCATAGTCGCATTTTTGTAGCAGCTTCTGGATGATATTTTCAACATCTTCACCCACGTAACCTGCTTCAGTTAATGTAGTCGCATCCGCCATAGTGAATGGCACATCTAAATAGCGAGCTAACGTTTCTGCTAGTAACGTTTTACCACTACCCGTCGGGCCAATGAGCAGAATGTTACTTTTACCTAATTCAACACCATCGCTGGTTTTATCGCCATTACGTAGACGTTTGTAGTGGTTATAAACAGCAACCGCTAACACTTTTTTCGCTTTTTCTTGACCAATAACGTAGTCGTCAAGATGCTGTCTGATTTCGTGGGGAGTTGGCAATTCACTACGCTCGCGATGCGGAGCCAGTTCTTTGATCTCTTCACGGATGATGTCGAGGCATAAATCCACGCATTCATCACAAATATAGACTGACGGACCGGCAATCAGCTTACGCACTTCATGCTGACTTTTTCCGCAGAAAGAACAGTACAGTAATTTACCTGCTCCCTCTTTGCGTTTATCTGTCATCAGTAGACCTCACTTATATTTATAATGCCTTGTTTTATCTAACTTTCGTAGTAAAACAAGGCAACAAATTTTCAAAAACCTTAGGATATAAACTAATTATATCAAAATATTCGCAAATTAACGGCTGGTATAAATATGATCAACCAGACCATATTCTTTAGCTTCATTTGCTGATAAGAAACGGTCACGCTCTGTGTCGCGACTAATTTCTTCGATGGATTTCCCAGTATGTTGGGCCATCAATTCATTCATGCGCGATTTCACTTTCAAGATTTCTTGAGCGTGAATTTCAATGTCTGTCGCTTGTCCTTGATAGCCACCTAATGGTTGGTGGATCATGACGCGAGAGTTTGGTAAGCAGAAACGTTTACCTTTTGTACCTGCGGTTAATAAAAACGCACCCATTGAGCACGCTTGTCCCATACAGATAGTGCTCACATCAGGTTTAATAAACTGCATAGTGTCGTAGATTGACATCCCTGCAGTGATCACGCCGCCCGGTGAGTTGATATAAAGTTGGATATCTTTTTCTGGGTTTTCTGCTTCAAGAAATAGCATTTGAGCGACAATTAAGTTCGCCATATGATCTTCTACCTGACCGGTTAAGAAGATAATACGTTCTTTTAAGAGACGTGAATAAATATCATATGAGCGCTCACCTCGAGAGGTTTGCTCGATAACCATTGGCACAAGTGCCATTTGGGATGCTAACTGCTCCTGACCGCCAAAATGTGACATCGAAATCTCCTATTAAAAACTTTCTGGTGCTTGCGCCTAATTTGCTGTCTGTCCGCCATTTTGGGCAGGGCTCGTGCTACAAACAATATTTCTAAAAAACAATATTTCTAAAAAACAATATTTCTAAAAAAACACTCTTTCGAAGTTAGTTGTGTCTGCCTGCTTACGCTCTTCGCTTACTTCATTATTTTAGTTACTTTTTTAAATCTTGGTTAAAAAGTAGCTAAAGAATTAAGCCAGAATACAGTTGAAAACACTGCGGTAGGCAAGACGCTCTGTTAAAGAGTTTAACACAAGTCTATCTAGTTACACGGTTTTATACTGTCGAAAAATGTGTTCCACACTAAAATCCCAACATCATCTAGCGAACGATATCTTGATGACTCTTATTATAATTAGGATTTAAATGTAATTTTCAAGATGATTTGCACAAAGTCTAAATATTACGACGCTAATTGACAAAAAACCCGCAGTGAAACACCACGGGTTTTGCTTTGTACTTCTAAAAAGAAGAGTACTGCTAAAAAGAAAAATTAACCAGCTTGAACTTGGTTCATCAGCTCAGTGAAATTAGTTTCTTTTTCAGTTACTTTAGCCGCTGCCAGAATAGTTTCTACCGCTTGCTCTTCTAACGCTAAGTTACGAACACTGTTCATCAGCTCTTCATTTTTGCTGTAGTATTCGATAACTTCTGATGGATCTTCGTAAGCAGAAGCCATGTCTTCGATCAGTGCTTTAACACGATCTTCGTCAGCTTTCAGCTCGTTAGTGCGGATAACTTCGCCTATCAGCAGGCCAACAATTACGCGACGTTTAGCTTGTTCTTCGAACAATTCACGTGGTAATTCCATCGCTTGTTTTTCGTTGCCACCAAAACGCTGTGCAGCTTGACGACGCAGAACATCGATTTCACCATCAACAACTGCTGCTGGGACTTCGATTTCGTTAGCGTTAACCAGACCTTCCAGAACTTGCGCTTTAACACGGTTACGAACTGCATTTTTCAGCTCACGTTCCATGTTTTTACGAACTTCTGCACGCAGACCGTCTACTGAACCGTCAGCGATACCGAAACGCTTAACGAATTCTTCAGTAAATTCTGGCAGTTCACGTTGTTCAACTTTCTTCAGAACGATAGCAAACTTAGCCGCTTTACCTTTCAGGTTTTCTGCATGGTAATCTTCTGGGAAGTTAACTTCGATATCGAATTCTTCACCAGCTTTATGACCAACAACGCCTTCTTCGAAGCCTGGGATCATACGACCTTCGCCCATAACCAGTGCGAAGTCTTCAGCTTTACCACCTTCAAACTCTTCACCGTCGATAGAACCTGTGAAGTTAATAGTGATACGTGAATCAGCAGCCGCTGCATCTTCAACTTCTTTCCACTGTGCTTGTTGCTTGCGCAGAGTTTCCAGCATGTCGTTGAGGTCTTCGTCTTTCACGGTTACTGCTGGTTTTTCAACTTCGATAGTTTCAAAACCTTTTAATTCGATTTCTGGGTACACTTCGAACTCAACCGCGTAAACGAAGTCTTTACCGTCTTCGAACATTTCTGGCTTGTAGCTTGGCGCACCAGCTGGGTTGATTTTTTGTTCAATGATTGCATTGATAAAGTTACGTTGCATAACATCGCCCAGAACGTCTTGCATTACAGACGCACCGTAACGTTGTTTAACGATATGCATTGGTACTTTCCCTTTACGGAAGCCATCAACACGGACTTTTTTAGCAACGTTAACCAGCTCGCTATTCAGCGCTTTTTCAATATCAGTGGCAGGAACGGTGATTGTTACACGACGCCCAAGGCCTTGAGTCGTTTCAACAGAAACTTGCATCTTCTTACCTCAAAATAAATCTTAGTGATCGGTCTACTCCAGAGTTATGCCATTAAATCATAATGGCAATCTCCCTTCCAGAACCGGGGGCGTTACTTTCATAACGGTCATCCCTGATATCAGAAGCGTCCCGAAACCTTACTGAAAATTAGACGCAGCATTATACCGATGCATGCGCCCTGAGTCGAGAAAAGCCGATAAAAGAAGCGATCATTCCTCTTTATTTGTGACTTTTCTGACTAAAAATTCATTTTTCTCTCTCGAATTGAGGAAAAAACACTCACTTACAGCCACTCAATAAACACACTATTGGTATTCATGTGCCATCAAGACGTTTGATTAGCGATTCACACCACCAACACCACGACAAGCGGGTGATTTTAGCGCTGTACTCGCTAATTCATCCCACTCTTTCGGAGTATAAGTGTGTAAGGCTAAAGCATGGATCCCACCTGCAAGCTCGTCAGCCAAAATAGCATAAATTTCACGGTGACGACCAATCATACGTTTGTTTTCAAATTTATCACTGACTAAAACCACTTTAAAATGGCTCTCTGAACCAGGTAACACATTATGTTGGTGACTTTCATTAATCACCTCCATGTGTTCAGGTTCAAAGGCAGACTGTAGCTTTTCACTCACGCGAGACTGCATAGTTTGTGGCATATTGGCGTCCATCGAGACTCCTAAATTAATTAAAGAATGCTAAAGCTCATTTGAAAAAAAATCACCCAATCACGCTGCTGGCAACTATCTTCTTATTATAGAAATAGCGGATAATAGCATCTACATTGTTGAAACTATGGTCTGGGAATACAAAATGTTCATCGACTGCACATTTATGCGAATTTTTTCTCAAACTGTTGTCTAATAGTGTGAGTTGTTGCACCCCGAACCATAACGGAACATTTTCAATTAGGAAAGATGAACTGGGAAGAATTATGTTAAGAAAACTGTGTTTTCCACTTTTTGCGTTATTTCTATTAGCGGGCTGTACTGCACCGTCTAATACGCTATCCCTCGAACCTAAGATTGCATTACCAGCCAAGAACCCGACACTCAATGCGACTTCAATTAGCGTGAGTAGCGTTGATAACCGTACAAATCGCTCATTGGCTGAAATTAATCGAAACGGTACTTTAGAGGTGCTTAATCCCTCTCGCGATCCGCGTTACCTAATGCAAGAAGCCGTAGAAAAGCAGATGGCTGCTCGTGGTTTCATGGTGACTTCTCCTGCCAATATCAACTTAGTGGTTCAATTAAACAAATTGAGCACACAAGTGAGCGAAGGAAGTTTACGCCATAATATTACGGTTAATTCCAGCGTTGTCGTTAATGCTACCGCGCCAAATGGCTCAACAAAAAGCCGGACTTATAGCCGTAATTACAATACCCAAGGAGCATTAGGCGCAACCAATGAAAAAATTGCTGCAGCGATTAACCTTGCTTTAAGTGATTTAATTTCAGATATGGCGAAAGACCAAGAACTAGCCGATTTTATCAGACAAAATTCACGATATTAATCGCGCATTAAGAATGATTTCATACTAGTATCATTCTGGTTCATCGGAGGTTAGCAAAAAACGGTCTGCTTTCTCCTACTAACCCAAGTTATTTTTTAATACTAATAGCTTGGGTTGTTCTATCTTTCTACTGCGCCATTCTTCGCGCAACGTAATACACCAGCATCAGGCGATGAGGGAATAATGCCACGTTTTACACTGCCCAGATTTACACTGCCCAATAATGTTACCTTAATTTTACTGGGATTCGTCTCAGGGTTGCCCTTGGCATTAACCGCTGGAACATTACAAGCTTGGTTAACCGTTGAAAAAATTGACATTAAAACCATCGGTTTCTTTTCTCTCGTCGGTCAGGCCTACGTTTTAAAATTTCTATGGTCCCCCATGATGGATCGCTATACGCCTCCATTTTTAGGGCGTCGCAGAGGGTGGTTGTTAACAACGCAAATTTTGCTTGTTATTAGCATTGCAGGCATGAGTTTTATGAACCCGTCGGAACATCTTTGGTGGTTAGCAGCGCTAGCAGTCACTGTAGCCTTCTGTTCCGCATCCCAAGATATTGTCTTTGATGCCTATAAAACAGATTTATTAAGCGCAGAAGAGCGAGGTATTGGTGCAGCAACATCTGTCATGGGCTATCGCATCAGTATGCTGGTTTCTGGGGGATTAGCTCTTTGGCTTGCTGATAAATTCTTAACGTGGCAACAGCTTTACTTAGTCATGGCTGCTCTGATGTTTATTGGGATATTCGCAACACTTTTCGCGAAAGAGCCTCAAGAAAATACCGCCCCACCAACTTCGTTAAAAGATGCTATTTATGAGCCACTTGCCGAGTTTTTTAGCCGAAATAACGCATGGCTGATTTTGTTGCTTCTCATCTTTTATAAGATGGGTGATGCTTTCGTTATGGCGCTAAATACTAACTTTTTACTCAATGCTCTTGGCTTTAGTTTAAGCGAGGTGGGTACAGTAAATAAAACCGTTGGTATGGCGGCGACAATCATCGGAGCCCTATTTGGGGGGTATCTGATGAAAAATATGAGCCTATTTAAAGCATTATTCGTCTTCGGTGTTCTCCAAGGTGGTTCAAATATTGGCTACTGGTTCCTTGCAGTAACACCGCCAAATATTATCAGCATGGGATCCATTATATTCCTCGAAAATATCTTTTCAGGAATGGGAACTGCGGCATTTGTCGCCTTGTTAATGACCTTATGTAATAAGTCTTTATCGGCCACCCAATTTGCCTTGCTTTCAGCATTATCCGCTGTAGGCCGTGTCTATATCGGTCCCGTCGCAAGTATTTTTGTCAGTACCTATGGCTGGCCAATGTTCTACTTAATTTCCATCGGTGTTGCAGTACCGGGAGTTTTATTACTACTCGCTTGCCGAACGTCGTTGTTATACACCCAAGATACAGGAGAGTTTCAGCGCAGAGAATTTTTTCCTCGAGAATATAAAATCGCGGTTTATGCGCTAATGGCAGCAGCATCTATCCTGGCAGTTTGGTTGATTAGTTTACTAATCACATCATTTGCAGGAGTGAAAGTTTACTTGTTTACTTCCCATATATCCCTGTGGTTAGCGCTGCCGACTTATCAGAATCTCATATTTAACATAGGTATAGCCATTGGCGCTATCAGCCTTATTGTAGGTGGAACCCTTGACTTCCTCGCTGTCCGCAAAGCCATAAAACATAAGTCATTCTGATATTTTTGATTAATTTTCATTCCATTTAGTTCACAGCATCCCCAAGTTAAACTAATTAATTTGGGGAATCTCTCCTTTTTTCGCAAATTAGATCTATCTTGCAAATATCGCTTAAAGATTGATGAAAATGTGATATTGATCACCCATTCTATGAAATGGATTTTTTAATTACAAACTGAAAGCATAATATCTCACATGTTTGAGGATGGTTAGTTGACAAGCTAAAAATTTGCGTAACAACTAATTTTTATTAATACATAAACGAAAATAATGTCTTATGAAAAAAACACTACTCTGTGCTGCTGCTCTAGCATCATTGGCAGGAACCGCGAATGCTGAAAATTTTCTTGGGTATCAGAATGGTTTCGCAGATATCAACGTGAACTATCTCGACTGGTCCCGTCATACAGAAAATAAATCTAAAAATACAACCCATAAGGAAGATTTCGCTTACTTCGAATTAGAAGGCGGCGCTAATTTCAATTGGGGTGAATTATATGGCTTCTTTGATGTTGAAAATCCATTAAATAAACAGCATGAAGATCCAGGCAAAAACCAGCGTTATACGCTGAAAACAACAGCTCGAGTCTATATCGCAGATACTGGATTCAACTTATACGGCCACGTTTATGGCACTTGGTCTTTACCGGGTGACAAACACGGCGGCAACTTCCACGAAGTCAACACACTGTATGGTATTGGTTATAACACCTCGATTGGTGATCTGTGGTTCAAACCTTTCGTGGCTTTGCACTATGTTGACCAAACCTATTATTCCGGTAATAACGGCTATGTAGTTGGTTGGGTTGCTGGTTATAACTTCAAAATGTTCCAAGAAGATTTCATGATCACTAACTGGCATGAAATGGAATTTGCACGTCATGAGCGTTATGGCAACGGTGGGCGTGATGGCGTGAACGGCGCATTAGCTTTCTGGTGGAACGCCACGCCGAATTTAGCTGCGGGTGTTCAATATCGTTATGCTGACAATAAGTTAGGTGATGATTTCTACCAAGATGCAATCATTTATACATTAAAGTATAACTTCTAGTGACTAAGGAAATATTGTTTATTTTTTTAACATATTTCCTTTAGTTTCAAAAATGTAACAATTTTTCTTTATTATTTTGCCGGTAAAGTAGCCAATTTCACTTTATCGGCAATATAATCAGTAATTTCCCTTACTCAAACTCTTAACAATCCAAGCAGTTTCCACATTTTTTTGTCAATTTTGTATATATTTTTCTTTGAAAAATTACCAAGATAATTTAGTATTCATACTGTTTTATCAAAACATACCTATAATTAGCAGCAATTTTAACTTTTTAGAAGCAAAAGCTTTACATGTGATCATATTAACATAAAGAGCTAACATTTCCGTTTCTTTACCTTACAATCATTTACACTCGCACAACCTTACCGTAAAATGCCCGCACTGATGAAACGACAATTAGATTCTTGTCATTTGGGGTCGTGGATGAGACTTATGAACTACAAAAAAAGCATTGGAGCAATCTCACTTGTTGCAGCAGCCTTATTATTAGGCGGTTGTGATATGGTGTTGATGGATCCGAAAGGCGCCGTTGGCGTAAAACAAAAAGAACTGATTCTTATTGCAATTGGTTTGATGCTCCTTGTTGTGATTCCTGTTATTTTCATGGCGATTATCTTCGCTGTAAAATATCGTGAGTCCAATAAGTCAGCTACCTACCGTCCTAACTGGGCTCACTCTAACAAAATTGAGTTAGTCTGCTGGACAGTTCCTATCATTATTATCATTATTCTAGGTGCTATCACTTGGAAAACGACTCATGAGCTGGACCCGTATCAGCCATTAGTTAGTGATCAGGAACCTGTCACCATTCAAGTTATTTCAGCTGACTGGAAATGGATTTTTATCTATCCAGATCAAGGTATTGCTACAGTCAATGAAATCGCATTCCCTACTGGTGTTCCTGTAAACTTCAAAATCACGTCTGATTCTGTGATGAACTCATTCTTCATCCCATCTTTAGGTGGACAGATCTACGCGATGGCGGGTATGCAGACAAAACTTCACTTAATCGCTAACGAACCAGGTACCTATAAAGGCTTCTCAGCAAGCTATAGCGGTCACGGATTCTCAGATATGAAGTTTAATGCTATTGCAACAGCAGATCGCCAAGGCTTCGATGAGTGGGTACAGAAAGTAAAAGCATCACCAAAAACTATGGATACGATGCAGGCATTCGACGAAGTTGCTAAACCTAGCATGAACGTTCCTGTTACCTACTTCTCTAGCGTGAAACCTAAACTTTATGAAGACATCATTATGAAGTTTGGTCATGAGCACCATAAAGGTCACGCTCCTGTAGATACTAATAATGAAGCAAATCATTCTATGCACATGGGCAACACTGCTCAAGCGCAAGAATCTACAGGTCATTCAATGCATATGAGCCATAACGCTCATGCAGGCGCTGAGGAATAAGGGCATGTTTGGAAAATTAACACTGGACGCAGTTCCACTTCATGAACCGATTATCGTTGTTACACTGATTGCCATTGTCCTCGGCGGGCTTGGCTTAGTCGGTGCGCTAACCTATTTCGGAAAATGGAAATGGCTGTGGAAAGAGTGGTTAACGTCTGTTGACCATAAAAAAATTGGTATTATGTACATCATCGTTGCGATGGTGATGTTATTCCGTGGATTCGCGGATGCTATCATGATGCGTGGTCAGCAAGTGCTGGCTTCAGCGGGTCAAGAAGGTTTCTTAAACCCTCACCACTATGATCAAATCTTTACAGCGCACGGCGTTATCATGATTTTCTTCATGGCAACTCCATTTGTTGTTGGTTTGATGAACTTAGTTGTTCCTCTGCAAATTGGTGCCCGTGACGTTGCATTCCCATTCCTTAACTCCCTGAGCTTCTGGTTCTTCGTAGTGGGTGTTGTGTTAATCAACATCTCATTAGGGGTAGGTGAATTCGCACAAACTGGTTGGTTAGCATACCCTCCTCTGTCCGGCTTGGAGTACAACCCGGGGGTCGGGGTCGATTATTGGATATGGAGTCTCCAGATATCCGGTATCGGTACGCTATTAACAGGTGTTAACTTCTTCGCGACCATTATCCGTATGCGTGCACCGGGTATGTCGATGATGAAAATGCCAGTATTTAGCTGGGCAGCATTCTGTACCAACATCCTGATTATTGCAGCATTCCCAATTCTGACAGTGACCATCACGTTACTGACATTAGACCGTTATCTGGGCACCCATTTCTTCACTAACGATATGGGCGGCAACATGATGATGTACATCAACCTGATTTGGGCATGGGGTCACCCTGAGGTGTATATCCTTGTTCTGCCAGTGTTCGGTGTGTTCTCAGAAATTGCAGCAACCTTCTCGAAAAAGCGTCTGTTTGGTTATACCTCACTAGTGTGGGCAACCATCGTTATCACCGTTATGTCCTTCATCGTTTGGTTACACCACTTCTTTACGATGGGTTCAGGTGCGAACGTTAACGCCTTCTTTGGTATCGCTACGATGATTATCGCAATCCCTACAGGGGTTAAGATTTTCAACTGGCTGTTCACCATGTACCAAGGTCGTATCGAGTTCAAATCACCAATGTTATGGACTATCGGTTTTATCATCACCTTCTCTGTGGGTGGTATGACTGGTGTTCTGTTAGCGGTTCCAGGCGCAAACTTCGTTCTGCACAACAGCCTATTCCTGATTGCTCACTTCCATAACGTTATTATCGGTGGTGTGGTATTCGGATGCTTCGCTGGTATGACTTACTGGTTCCCGAAAGCTTACGGCTTCACGCTGAATGAAAAATGGGGTGTTCGTGCCTTCTGGTTCTGGATCACTGGTTTCTTCTTAGCATTCATGCCGTTATATATCCTTGGCTTTATGGGTATGACCCGTCGTCTGAGCCAAAATATTGATCCAACCTATCACGGTATGCTGGTTGCAGCTGCGTGTGGTGCTGGTCTGATTGCTCTGGGTATTGCTTGCCAAGTTATCCAAATTATCGTGAGTATCCGTGACCGCCATGAAAACCGTGATTTAACCGGTGACCCATGGGGTGGACGTACTCTGGAGTGGGCAACTTCTTCTCCGGCACCATTCTACAACTTCGCTGTTGAACCACAGATTCAAACTCGCGATGCTTGGTGGGATATGAAAGAGAAAGGTATCGCTCATAAGAAACCTACTTCATATGAAGAAATTCATATGCCGAAAAATACAGGCGCTGGCGTAATCATCGCTGCATTTAGCTTGATTTTTGGTTTCGCAATGATCTGGCACATCTGGTGGCTGGCAATCGTTGGTTTCGGTGGCATGATTGTTACTTGGATTGCAAAAAGCTTCGACGAAGATGTTGATTACTACGTACCTGTGGCTGAAATCGAACAAATCGAGAATAAGCACTTTGAAGAATTACGTAAGGCAGGTGTGAACGATGTCAACTAATACAATGACTAATCATAATGTAGCCCATGCAGAGCATGGGCACCACGATGCGGGTGCAACCAAAGTATTCGGATTCTGGATCTACTTAATGAGTGACCTGATCCTGTTTGCTAGCTTGTTTGCAACTTACGTGGTTTTATCTGATGGCACTGCTGGCGGTCCTGCTGGTAAAGACATCTTTAGTTTGCAGTTCGTATTAGGTGAAACATTCTTACTGTTATTCAGTAGTATCACCTACGGTTTTGCAATGATTGCAATGCACAAAGAGAAAGTCGCTGCCGTTAACTTATGGCTGTTCATTACTTTCTTATTTGGTCTTGGCTTCGTTGTTATGGAAGTTTATGAGTTCCACGAGCTGATCGCTGAAGGCTACGGCCCAGATCGCAGTGGTTTCTTATCTGCTTTCTTCGCATTAGTTGCGACTCACGGTATCCACGTAACTTGTGGTCTGGTTTGGATCATTCTGATGATTATCCAAAACTGTCGTCGTGGTCTGACCGCGGTTAACAAAACCCGTCTGAACTGCCTGAGCCTGTTCTGGCACTTCTTAGATGTTGTTTGGATCTGTGTATTTACCGTTGTTTATCTTCTGGGGGCTATTTAAATGAGTCATGCAAAAGATGCTCATACTGGAGCAAGCCACGGTAGCGTTAAGACATACCTGATTGGCTTTATTCTGTCAGTTATCCTGACTGTAATTCCTTTCTGGATGGTGATGAATGGAACAGCTTCACAAGGCGTTATTCTAGCAACTGTTGTTGGAATGGCTGTTGTGCAAATCCTTGTACACCTTGTTTGTTTCTTACACATGAATACATCATCAGATGAGCGCTGGAACCTGATTGCATTCCTGTTCACTATGCTAATCATCGGTATCGTTGTTATTGGCTCTCTGTGGATTATGTACAACCTGAACATCAATATGATGCTCGACTAAAGAGTTGCCGATATGTTTAAGCAATACCTGCAAGTGACCAAACCAGGAATTATATTCGGAAATCTGATTTCTGTGATCGGCGGCTTTCTGCTGGCCTCTAAAGGGTCAATTGACTACCCGCTGTTTATTGCGACTTTGCTGGGTGTATCATTGGTCGTGGCTTCTGGTTGTGTATTTAACAACTACATCGACCGTGATATTGACCGTATCATGGAAAGAACTAAGAATCGCCCTTTAGTTAAAGGGCTGATTGACCCGAAAGTTAGCCTGATTTACGCTGCTGCATTAGGTATTGCTGGCATGGTGCTGCTACTCGTAGCAGCCAATGCTCTGGCAATGCTCCTTGCACTCATTGGTTTCATTGTGTACGTGGGCGTGTATAGCCTGTACATGAAGCGTAAGTCTGTTTATGGCACGTTGATTGGCAGCCTATCTGGCGCAGCACCACCGGTTATCGGCTACTGCGCTGTCACAAATGAATTTGACGCTGGAGCCTTAATCCTGCTGTTAATCTTCAGCTTGTGGCAGATGCCTCACTCATATGCCATCGCAATTTTCCGCTTTAAGGATTACAAAGCCGCAAACATTCCCGTGTTACCGGTGATCAAGGGTATATCTGTCGCTAAGACTCATATCTTCTTGTATATCCTTGCGTTTATGGTCGCAACATTAATGTTAGCGATTAGCGGATACGCAGGCTATAAATATCTGGTTGTCGGCGCTGCGGTTAGCTTATGGTGGCTTGGTATGGCAATTTCTGGTTTCAAAACCGAAAATGACGACCGAGTTTGGGCGCGTAAGCTGTTCATCTTCTCTATCGTAGCGATTACCTCGTTAAGTGTGATGATGTCAGTTGACCCAACCGTTACAAGCGATACTGTTATAGCGTTAGTCCGATAATTTATTGCATCATTGACAATAAATGTGTTCAAACGGCGGGAAGTGCAAACTTCCCGCCGTTTTTCTTTGTCTGCGAATATTTTTGTGATGATTTTTATGGTTAAATAGCCGCCTGCTATTAATAAACCAATATTGTCATATAGCAAACTAACTTAACTCATTGATTTAAAATTAAATTAACACCAGCACCGCTACAGCCCGAAATAAAAAGAATAGAAATTGAATACTCAAAATAGTTCGTGTTGTAGCAAGGCGGCAAGTGAAACTAATCTCAGGGAGCATACACCAGTATGTGACCTGAGTTAGTGAGCGCTGCCAACACAGCTACAACCCGAAATATGACGAGTATTTATGAACGATAATAAAATGACAGCTTTAGAACTCCGAGCCACTTGGGGACTAGGATCCGTATTCTCCCTTCGCATGCTCGGCATGTTTATGGTGCTCCCGATCCTCACCAGTTATGGGATGCACTTACAGGGTGCTAACGAGTTTTTGATTGGGTTGGCGATTGGTATTTATGGGCTTAGCCAAGCTATTTTTCAAATTCCTTTTGGTTTGATGTCTGACCGTATTGGTCGTAAACCTCTCATTGTTTTTGGTCTACTCATTTTTATTGCAGGTAGTGTTATTGCCGCACTAAGCGATTCTATTTGGGGCATTATTATTGGTCGAGCTTTACAGGGCGCAGGTGCTATCTCTGCTGCCGTTATGGCTTTGTTATCGGATTTGACCCGCGAACAAAATCGTACAAAAGCAATGGCATTTTTAGGTATTAGCTTTGGTGTAACGTTTGCTATCGCCTTAGTTTTAGGGCCTATTGTGACCCATGCTATTGGTCTAAGCGGCTTATTTTGGGGGATCACCTTATTAGCCGTTGGCGCTATTTTCATCACTCTCTTTGTGGTACCTAATAATACTCACCATGTTGTAAACCGTGAATCTGCTTTTGTTAAAAGCAATTTAACAGCGGTTTTACTTAATCCCCAACTTCTCAAGCTGAATGTCGGAATTTTAAGTCTGCATACTCTGCTAATGTCCAGCTTTGTCGCCCTACCCTTGATCATGACCAATGCCGGTTACTTGGCACAAGATCACTGGAAAGCGTATTTAGTCACCATGTTAGTCGCCTTTGTTTGCGTACTTCCTTTTATTATTTACGCGGAAAAACAGCGCAAAATGAAGCAGGTTTTCCTGTTCTGCATTTTGCTCTTAGCGGCCGCGGAAATTGTTTTATGGCAATCAGGTCACCAGCTTTGGATTATCTTCTTAGGGATCCAACTGTTCTTTATTGCATTTAACGTGATGGAAGCCATTTTGCCGTCCCTGATCAGTAAAGAAGCTCCAGCCGGATACAAAGGAACGGCCATGGGTGTCTACTCCACCAGCCAATTTCTAGGGGTAGCCTTAGGCGGAATTCTGGGAGGCTGGTTGTATAAATTTGAAGGAGCCAGTACCGTATTTATTGGCGGACTACTGCTTTGTATTATCTGGTTTGCTATCAGCTTAACCATGAAACAACCGCCTTACGTCAGCAGTATTCGCATGGTTCTTCCACATCGTTTTAAAAATATCAACAAACTTCAGGAACAGTTAAAAGCCATGAACGGTGTGCTTGATGTGGTTGTGATTGCTGAAGAGATGAGTATTTATATCAAGATTGATAAGAAAGTGGTTAACCGAGCAGAGCTTGAAGCCATTATTCACGCTTAATCATATGTAATCTTATCATTAACAAATAGCCCGCAATATTGCGGGCTATTTTCAATAACTAAAACACGCTTATCAATTAGTCGCGGAAGTTATTAAACTGGAATGGTTGACCTAAGTTACCGCCACGGACTAACGCCATAACAGCTTGTAAATCATCTCGTGCTTTACCTGTTACACGAACTTGTTCACCTTGAATTTGCGCCTGCACTTTCAACTTGCTGTCTTTAATCAGCTTAACAACTTTCTTCGCCATACTCGCTTCAATGCCTTGTTTTAAAGTCACTTCCACGCTGTAAGTTTTACCACTATGTACAATATCTTCAGGGACATTCAGCACTGCGCCATCAATTCCCCGTTTTGCCATTTTCTCTCTTAAAATATCAAGCAGTTGTAAAACTTGGAAATCAGATTCACTGGTCACTTTGATAGACTCATTCTTATCGTTCAGTTCAAAGCTTGCAGTGATGTTTTTAAAATCCCAGCGGCTAGTAAGTTCACGCTGAGCATTTTCTACCGCATTGCGGACTTCACTCATTTCAACTTCAGATACAATATCAAATGATGGCATTTTAACGCTCTCCTATAATCAATTGGCTTATAATAGCTTATTTGCCCATGACACTCCATGTTGTCAGATTGGCTCACTTGCATAACATAACTAATTATTTGGATATCATATTAAAATCGCTATGATGGCGGTTATTAATCCAAATCAACCGCTCTCAGATAGTAGGGAAAATCGATGAAAATAACCCTGATTGGCTGTGGTGCTATTGGTAAACTTTGGTTAGCTGCCCTCACCTCACAAGGACACGATGTTCAAGGATGGCTACGCGTTGCTCAATCCGATTTATTTGTTGATGTTAACGGACCTGACGATAAAATTTTCCGCGAATTAATTCCTTGCAATAATCATCAGCACCTACACACAAGCGAATTAGTAATTGTCTGTTTGAAAGCATGGCAAGTTTCAGATGCCTTATTGCCCCTGCTGCCCATCATTCCTGAAACTAGTCCTATTCTCTTGCTGCATAACGGATTAGGCACCTTGGAAGAATTAGGCACATTGCGCCATCCATTTTTGAGCGGAGTTACAACTCATGCGGCGTGGCAAGATAACAACCAAGTTTTTCATACTGCTAGCGGCATCACTCACATCGGTGCCGTCAACTCTCAAGCAGAAGCTTATTACCCTATCGCCAACATCCTGCATGAAGCTCTACCGGATGTGGCATGGCATAATCAGGTCCTCAATACCATTTGGCGAAAACTGGTCGTTAATTGCGTGATAAATCCGCTTTCCACGGAACACAATTGTACCAATGGGCAAATCATTCACTATCCTGAACAAATTTCACGGGTCATAGATGAATGCTGCCAAGTAATGGTTGCCGAGGGGTTGCATACTGATAAAGAAGAGATGACCGAACGCGTCTATGACATTATTCATCAAACATCGGAAAACCATTCATCCATGCTGCAAGATGTTCGCCATCATCGCAGAACTGAAATTGATTACATCACTGGCTTCTTAATCAAAAAAGCTCGAGCTCATGGCTTAGCCACCCCTGAGAATGACCGTTTGTACCACTTAATTAAAAATAGAGAACAAAGTTATGACAACCTCCGTGCTGATATGCATCGCCAATGGTAGTGAAGAAATTGAAACCGTCACGACCGCTGATTTACTGGTTCGTGCCGGAATACAGGTGACATTAGCCAGTGTGGCGGAAGACGGAGCGTTAGAGATAACCGCATCTCGAGGTATTAAACTCGTTGCCGACCTTCCCATCATCCGCGTTGCAGACGAACCTTTTGACGCAATCGTGTTACCCGGCGGTCTGGCAGGTGCCGAAGCTTTCCGTGATAGCCCACTGGTGGTTGAGAAAGTCAGGCGTATGCATTTAGATGGAAAAATTGTGGCAGCCATTTGTGCCGCTCCGGCACTTGTTTTGGAATACCACCAGCTATTTCCTCTCGGAAACATGACTGGCTTTCCCGATATTCAGAACAAAACAAGCATGCAAGATAAAATCCCAGCTCATAAATGGGTCGATAAGCGCGTCTATTTTGATGAGCGCGTGAATTTACTGACTAGCCAAGGCCCTGCGACAGCCTTTGACTTTGCACTGAAATTGATTGAATTATTGCAAGGACGAAAAACCGCTGCCAATGTCGCCTCACAGCTCGTTTTACCACCGGGTATTAATGATTATCTGGAAGACTAGAAACAAAAAAGCGAGCTAATCAGCTCGCTTTTTCATTCAACATCATCTGACAACTTACGGGCGATAAACCTTAATATTCTCAAAGCCTTGCTCTTTCAAGTACAACGCTTGCAGACGGCTCATTACGCCACGGTCGCAATACAGCAGGTACGTTTTCTCTTTTGGTAAATCACCAAATTGCGTGCTCAGTTTGTAGAATGGAATATGTTTAATTTCAATTCCTTCAACCTTCAATGGCTTGTCTTCAAACTCATCAATTGAGCGAATATCTAAGATAACTTCATTATCTGCCGAGAGTTGGCTAACCATCTCAACTTCAGGTACTTTCTCAAGACTTTCTTGTGCAATCTGGCGAATATCAATATTTTGCGCCTGCTCAACAACAGACTCTAAAATACCAAAATCGAAATTCTCTTCTTCCGCTTCAATACGAGCTTTCACCGCTTTCACAGTTGGGCTTTTCGAAATCACACCGCAATATTCCGGCATGGTCTTCGCGAAATCTTCCGTACCAATTTGACGAGCTAACTTGATAATGTGCTCTTTATCATGAGAGATCAGCGGACGTAAAACTAACGTGTCGGAAGCATTGTCGATTAAACGCAAGTTCGTCAATGTTTGGCTAGAAACCTGACCGAGCGCTTCACCGGTGACGATAGCTTGGACACCATAACGCTCTGCCACTTTAGAAGCCGCACGTACCATCATACGTTTTAATACGACGCCCATTTGACCGTCATCGACTTTCTCTAGAATCTCAGCCACAACAGGTTCGAAGTTAACCGCAATAAAACGCACTTTATGGGAGCTGCCAAAACGGTTCCATAAATAGTGAGCAATTTGCTTCACACCAATTTCATGGGCAGCTCCGCCGAGATTAAAGAAGCAGTAATGCACTCGGCAACCACGGCGCATTAACATATAGCTGGAAACCCCAGAGTCAAAACCACCCGAAATGAGTGACAGTACATCTTCTTGTGTACCAATTGGGAAGCCGCCAATCCCTTCGATACGCGCTTTCACGAGGATCAAATTGTCATCTTCAATTTCCAGATGTACGGTGGTATCTGGGTCTTTCAGTTTCACTTTCGCGGAGGCGATATGCTGATTCAAGCCGCCGCCGATATAACGCTCTGCATCAATGGATGAAAACTCGTGTTTACCACGGCGCTTCACACGCACACAGAACGTTTTATTCTCCACAGATGCCCCGTAGGCTTCCAGTGTCATTTCAAAAATATGGTGTAAACTGGTGAAAGGCTTCTCTTCCACTTCTAAGATGTGGTGGATGCCGGGAATACGGCTCAGCATGTCACAAATTTCGTCGTGCTTTGATTCCCCTTTAACACGCACTTCAATGTTATCCCAATTACGGACAACCGAGATCTCTTCGCCAAGACTCTTCAATACATTGCGGATATTACTGGTTAGAATTTTAATAAAACGGAGTCTAACCGTTTGGCTTTTGATAGTGATTTCTGGGAATAACTTAATAATAAACTTCATAGTCGTGGCATGTTCTTGGTTAGTGGGGCAAACGGACGTTGCGAAAAAGTGACTGTTGTACACTTTACCAGTTGTCAATAAAGAGGCGTATTATAGCACTATCTTGCGTACTGAATCTAAAAACACCAATAATAAATTGTAACCATTGCGAGACTAAGTTAGTCTGCACAATAATTAAAGTTTCCCCACTTTTAAGTGATTTAACATTAGTGATTAACGATTATGGCTAAAGAAAAATCTCAGCAAGTTCCTACCGTTAGTTTTGAAAACTCCCTTCAAGAGCTGGAGCAAATTGTCGCTCGCCTAGAATCCGGAGAGCTACCTTTGGAAGACGCGTTAAACGAATTTGAGCGTGGCGTCCAAATTGCCAAGCAAGGTCAAAAAGTCCTCCAGCAAGCAGAACAGCGTGTGCAAATTTTGCTGAGCGATGACGAAAATAAAGCCCTCGACGATTTTTCACCTGATACAGAATAAATTATGTCCGAACAACACCCAGACACCTTTGCGCGTCAACAACGCCAAGCTCATGATCGCGTTAATCAGTATCTATTAACCTCATTAGATTCACTGCCTTTTGCTGATCTCCCCTTAGCACAAGCCATGAAATACGGCACGTTATTAGGTGGTAAGCGCTTACGCCCTTTCTTAACGTATGCCGTTGGCGAAATGCTGGGCGTGAGTCTTGATAATTTAGACGCACCCGCAGCCGCCGTTGAGTGCATCCACGCTTACTCGCTGATCCATGATGATTTACCGGCTATGGATGACGACGACTTGCGTCGTGGGCAACCCACTTGCCACATCAAATTTGGTGAAGGTAATGCGGTACTTGCTGGCGATGCCTTACAGACATTTGCCTTCCAGTTACTGTCTAGCGCATCAATGCCCGATGTCTCCGATAAAGACCGTATTGCGATGATTGCAGAACTGGCGTATGCCAGTGGCTTAGCGGGTATGTGTGGCGGACAAGCATTAGATCTTGATGCAGAAGGTAAACGCGTTGATCTTGTTTCTCTTGAGCGTATCCACCAGCACAAAACGGGGGCTTTAATCCGTGCCGCTATTCGTCTTGGCGCCTACGCCGCGGGGCATAAAGGATATCAAGCCTTAGCTAACTTAGATAAGTACGCTGAATCCATCGGATTAGCCTTCCAAGTTCAAGACGATATCTTAGACGTCATCGGTGATAGTGCAGTAACGGGCAAACGCCAAGGTGCTGATGAACAACATGAAAAAAGTACTTATCCATCACTGTTAGGTCTTGAAGCTGCCCAAGAAAAAGCCAAAGAGCTCTATCAAGATGCGATCACCGCTTTAGAATCATTGCAATCCCAAGGCTACAATACGGATTTGTTAAGAGCTTTAGCCAATTTTGTCATTGAGCGCAAAAGCTGACAATATGCTTTGCCTTTTGGTATAGATAAGACCGATAATTATAATATTGATTACCTGAGTAACTTAGAGCCGTTGTGACGACTTATAAAATACGTTTAACGAAGAAAAATCACTGTCACCAGCCGCTCAATGTTAACAGGCATCGCCCTAATTAATTTAAGTAGTGAGCACCTAATGAGTATAGATACCGCGAAATATCCAACGCTGGCACTGGCAGAGACGCCTGATGAACTGCGCCTTTTGCCAAAAGAGAGCTTGCCAAAGCTTTGTGATGAACTGAGACAATTTTTACTAAATAGTGTAAGTCGCTCGAGCGGTCACTTTGCATCAGGGCTGGGGGCTATTGAACTCACCGTTGCTCTGCATTACGTCTATAAAACTCCATTTGACAATCTTGTTTGGGATGTTGGTCACCAAGCATATCCGCACAAAATTTTGACTGGGCGCCGTGACAGAATCGACACCATTCGTCAAAAAAATGGGTTACATCCATTCCCATGGCGTGCCGAAAGCGAGTACGACATTCTTAGTGTTGGTCATTCCTCAACCTCCATTAGTGCCGGTTTAGGTATGGCTATCGCCGCAGAAAAAGAAGATAAAAATCGCAAAACCGTTTGTGTCATCGGTGATGGTGCGATTACCGCAGGAATGGCATTCGAAGCCATGAACCATGCCGGTGATGCCGCGCCCGATATGCTGGTGATCCTCAATGATAATGAAATGTCCATCTCTGAAAACGTTGGCGCGCTGAATAACCATTTAGCCCATTTACTTTCCGGCAAGCTGTATACCACACTGCGTGAAGGTGGAAAGAAAGTTTTCTCGAATATCCCGCCAATCAAAGAGTTACTCAAGAAAACCGAAGAACATATCAAAGGCATGGTTGTGCCTGGTACCATGTTTGAAGAGCTAGGCTTTAACTACATTGGCCCTGTTGACGGACACGATGTGATTGCGCTGATCCAAACGTTAAAAAATATGCGCGAGTTAAAAGGCCCTCAATTCCTGCACATTATGACCAAAAAAGGTCGTGGCTATGAGCCAGCAGAGAAAGATCCAATTAGCTGGCACGCCGTACCTAAGTTCGACCCAGCCACTTTTACGTTACCAAAAAGCAAAGACACCAGACCGACATTCTCAAAAATTTTTGGGGATTGGCTGTGTGAAGAAGCTAAAGGCGACGATAAACTGATGGCCGTTACTCCGGCGATGCGTGAAGGCTCTGGTATGGTACGTTTCTCAAAAGAGTACCCAGAGCAATACTTTGATGTGGCGATTGCTGAACAGCATGCTGTTACATTCGCGGCAGGGCTTGCCATTGGCGGTTATAACCCAATCGTGGCAATTTACTCCACCTTCTTACAACGTGGTTACGACCAAGTGATCCACGATGTCGCTATCCAAAAACTCCCAGTGATGTTTGCCATTGACCGTGCGGGTATTGTCGGTGCTGACGGTCAAACTCACCAAGGATCATTCGATATTTCATTCTTACGCTGCATCCCAACCATGGTGATCATGACACCAAGTGATGAAAACGAATGTCGCCAAATGCTACATACTGGGTATCATTATCAAGAAGGTCCAACCGCTGTACGCTATCCGCGAGGTGCTGGTACGGGTGCAGAGTTAATGCCTTTAGCACCGCTTGAAATTGGTAAAGGAATTGTCCGTCGCCAAGGCGAAAAAGTGGCGATCCTCAGTTTTGGTACACTGCTCAGCAATGCACTAGAAGCCGCAGAACAAATCAATGCAACGGTTGTTGATATGCGTTTTGTGAAACCTTTAGATGAAGCCTTAATCCTTGAAATGGCGAAGAGCCATGACATGCTTGTGACGCTGGAAGAAAATGCGATTATGGGCGGCGCAGGAAGCGGTGTGAATGAATTCTTAATGAAAGAGAAGAACGTTCTCCCTGTACTGAATTTAGGTTTACCGGATTTCTTTATTCCTCAAGGGACACAAGATGAGTTATTGGCTGATCTGGGCTTAGATGCCACAGGGATCGTTAACGCTATCAATGCTTACCTGAATAAGTAACTTATAAAAAATTAAGGCGTTACCTAAAAAGTAACGCCTTAATATCGTAACAGGCTAATTGAAAAATTAGAAAGGCATAACTTGATAATGGACCAATAACCAAATTGTCACATAGGCAAATATCGCAGCAATGATGTCATCAATCATAATGCCAAACCCACCACTGACTTTGCGATCAAAAATACGGATTGGCCAAGGTTTCCACATGTCATAGACACGGAAGATCAAAAAGCCAGTGAGAACCCACTGGATACTCACCACAGGGATGGCCATTAATGTAATCCACATGCCAATAAACTCATCCCAAACAATACTGCCATGGTCATGGATCCTCATATCATCGGACGTTCGTTGGCATATCCAACACCCAAACCAGAATCCAACGACGATAATAACCCAGAGGCTCCAAACAGGGAGTTTATCCATTATCAACCAAAATGGAATGGCGGCTAATGAGCCCATTGTGCCGGGAACAATTGGCGATAAACCACTTCCGAAACCCGTCGCGAGAAGGTGCCACGGATTACGCATATTTAATCGTTTCTTTGCTGCTGCTTTTTCTTGAGCGGTCGCCATGAACATCTTCCTAAACAAAATGATCGAAGCCCTTGAGGTCAACCTCAACAGCTTGGTTATCACAAAAATAACGGATCCCTTCGGATTGGGGCTTAATTTGACCAATACAAGTAAAACCTGACCCCGTATGAGCAAGCGCAACTTCTAAGGCTCCCCGATTCATTTCAGGCACAGTAAAGCATAGCTCATAATCTTCACCACCACTTAGCGACCAAACCCTCGCTTGCTCAATAGAACAATTCTGCTTCAACGCATCAGACTGTGGTAAGGCATCGAGATTGATCCGCGCTCCGCAACCGCTCGCTTTTAATATATGATTGAGATCGGAAACTAACCCATCTGAGATATCAATCGCAGATGAAGCTAAATTGCGTAAAGCCTGCCCCTGTAAAATGCGTGGTTGTGGGCGTAAATGGCGCTCAATCAGCCACTGTTTATGCTCAGGGTTTTCAGCATGTAATCTATCTTGCAGTATCGCAAGCCCTGCCGCGCTATCTCCCAATGAGCCTGTCACGTAAATCCAATCTCCATTACGTGCACCAGAGCGAGATAATGCTTTGCCTGTCGGTACAAGACCATGAACGGTATAGGTTAAACTCATTGGTCCACGTGTCGTGTCTCCCCCAATCAGCTGCATTCCGTAGTAATTCAGTTGTTCAAACAACATATCACTAAAAGATTGCAGCCATTCACTATTTACACTTGGCAAAGTAATGGCGAGAGAAACCCAAGCGGGATCAGCGCCCATCGCAGCAAGATCACTTAAATTTGAAGCTAGGGATTTATAGGCAAGGTCAGCGGGAGAGATATCGGGTAGAAAATGAATACCGGAAACTAGGGTGTCGGTACTCACAGCAAGTTGCTGTTTTTCAGGGATAGTCATTAGCGCACAATCATCGCCAATACCGATATTAACATCACGTCGGTTTACAAGTTGGCGATTAAAAAAACGTGCGATGAGGTCAAATTCGCCATATGACATGGTAGATTTTCCATTTTCGCTATGTCTCACTTGTCATAAACTGAAAAGCCAGACATAAGTACTAGGGTAGACTGGAACCCAGCCTACCCATTATGACTTACGTATTACAGGAGGGAACCTGATTATGTTTATTTCTTACGACGTACCGCAGGTGCTGCTTTATCTAACACACCGTTGACAAACTTATGGCTATCTTCAGCACCAAAAACTTTCGCTAATTCAATACCTTCATTGATAGCAACTTTGAAAGGCACATCTTCTCTATAGCTTAGTTCATACATTGCTACACGTAAAATTGCTTTCTCAACTTGACCTAACTCTTCTAACTGACGAGATAAGTAAGGCGACATTAATTGATCCAGCTTCGTAGCATTGTTTGCAATACCAGAAATCAGCTCACGGAAATAGGTTACGTCAACGTCAGACATGTCCTGTTCAGCAATAAACTCATATTCTACGTCGGCAATAGGATTACCGGATAATTGCCATGAATAAATGGCCTGTACAGCACACTCACGAGCGCGACGACGAGCAGCAGGTTTCACAAGATTCCCCTTAAATAAAAAAAACTACACAGCATATCTCGAACTCATAGAACCGAGATATGACGCGCATTATTTGCCTTTTACAGCTTTAATCACATTAATCATTTCGAGAGCGGTCAGTGCAGCTTCTGCACCTTTGTTACCTGCTTTAGTACCAGCTCGCTCAATGGCTTGCTCGATATTTTCAGTAGTTAATACACCGAAAGTCACAGGAACTTCGCTATTTAATGCAACATGAGACAGACCTGAGCTGCACTCACCTGCAACAAATTCAAAGTGGGCAGTACCGCCACGAATAACAGTACCTAATGCGATAACTGCATCATATTTTTTGGTTTCAACCAGTGCTTTCACTGTCAGTGGTAATTCATAAGCACCTGGTACCCAAACAACGGTGATGTTATCTTGAGCAACTTGGCCAATACGCTCTAACGCGTCAACAGCACCGTCCAGCAGGCTATCATTAATAAAGTTGTTAAAACGAGCGATAGCGATAGCAACACGCGCTTTTGGCGCAGCAACAACACCTTTGATTACGTTCATAATCTTCCTCAAATATTAATTACAACCCGCGGGGCGCGGATTTTATCACATTCTTTAGGTAACCGTACGAGTGAATTTCAGCAAACTGCTAAAAAAACACATTTACCATACAGGGCGTAACCTGACGCGAAGGTCATTTCCGACTTTTTCAACATCAGTAAATTCAAATTGAGGCGCATCTGATAATGCGCTTAATTCAGGGAGACTCACTAACCCACGTGCAGTATCCCCAAGTAATTTAGGTGCGATATAGACGATCAGTTCGTCGACTAAACCGAGTTTTAATAACGAGCCTGCAAGCTTAGCGCCCGCCTCTACCCAAATACTATTCACATTACGTTTCGCTAATTGCATCATCAAAATCACTAAATCGATGCCATTATCATCTGCAGGGATAGCAAGTTGTTCGACATTGCCCTGCCATGTTTCTGTGGTATCCGGCGTTGGGCGGATTAGCCAGCATTCACCATCTAACTGTGTCACTTTATGTTCGGGCTTCACGCGATTGTGTCTATCTAACACAATACGAATAGGTTGGCGCAGCTTTTCTTCTGGGTATTGTGCTTGAACATCCGCAGGTAATTCGTTCCAACGCACCGTCAAAGCAGGATCATCAGCAAGCACGGTATTACTGGTACTCAAAATAGCACTGGCTTGAGCGCGCAGCACTTGAACATCTTTACGCGCTGCTGGGCTCGTGATCCACTTACTTTCCCCATTCGCTAATGCGGTTTTACCATCTAATGATGCGGCGAGTTTTAATTGAATGTAAGGAAATGCGGTACGCATACGTTTTAAAAAGCCACGGTTTAGTGCCTCGGCTTCTTCCAACAGAATATTGCTGGCAGTTTCTATTCCCGCTTGAGATAACATAAATAAACCGCGGCCAGCCACTTGAGGGTTAGGGTCTTGCATTGCCGCGACGACGCGGGTGATCCCCGCATTAATTAACGCTTCTGCACAAGGTGGGGTACGACCGTGATGGCTACAAGGCTCAAGGGTCACATAAGCTGTGGCGCCTTTCGCTTTATCACCCGCCATTCGAAGTGCATGGACTTCTGCGTGTGGCTCACCCGCTTTTTGATGGTAGCCTTCGCCGACAATTTCACCGTCGCGCACAATCACGCAACCCACATTTGGGTTCGGTGATGTCGTAAAACGTCCTTTTTTTGCCAACTCAAAGGCTCGGGCCATGTAGATATGGTCTTGTTCAAGCATCGGTATTAGTCCTGTAACTTGGCAATTTCTTCGCCAAACTCACGTACATCTTCAAAACTACGATAGACAGAGGCAAAGCGAATATAAGCCACTTTATCGAGTTTTTTGAGTTCATCCATCACCAGATTACCAATCAACTTAGAGGGAACTTCACGCTCGCCAGTCGCTCGTAGGTGGGATTTAATAGAAATTATGGCTTGATCGATAGCATCGGAACTGACAGGACGTTTTTCTAAGGCTTTCAACATGCCTCGGTTGAGCTTTTCTTCATCGAAAGGTTCGCGAATGTCGTCACTTTTAATTACCCGAGGCATAACAAGTTCCGCCACTTCAAATGTGGTGAAGCGTTCATGGCAAACCAAACACTGGCGGCGCCTGCGCACTTGTGAGCCTTCACCAACCAGACGCGAGTCAATCACTTTCGTATCTACAGCTGAGCAAAATGGGCAATGCATAGGAATTCCTGATTCTATTTTATAGGGTAGATAGTGTAACTCAGACCTGAAATGAAAAACACCCTGAGGATTATTTATCCTCAGGGTGTTTATGAGACACGAATGCCTGTATTCGTTATGGTAATAAAGACTCTTGGTCTGCGCCTTCTTTCTCGACTTTCGCCTGAATTAAGTGCTCACGCTTCATACCCATCTTCAGTGCTAATGCAGAAGCCACGTAGATAGATGAAATCGTACCAATTGTCACACCGATTAACATAACCAGTGAGAAGCCTTCTAACATCGCGCCACCAAACAGGTACAGCATCAGAACCACTAATAATGTTGTTGCTGATGTCATGATGGTACGGCTCAATGTCTGGGTCAAAGAGACGTTCATGATTTCGTACGGTGTACCGCGACGGATCTTACGGAAGTTTTCACGGATACGGTCAGATACCACGATACTATCGTTAAGAGAGTAACCGATAACCGACATCAATGACGCCACGATGGTCATATCAATCTCAATATGAAATAGAGATAGAATACCTAAAGTGATCACCACGTCATGAGCCAATGCCAATACGGCACCCGCCGCCAAACGCCATTCAAAACGGAAACCAACGTAGATCAGGATACAGATAAGCGCTGTTAATAACGCTAATGCCCCTGTTTGTGCTAACTCAGCACCTACGCTTGGTCCTACGAACTCAATACGCTTAACCGTCGCTTGCTCATCAACGTTTTTATTGATGATAGTAATGATCTCTTTACCGACTTCTTGACCCGCTACGCCTTCAACTGGCGGTAAACGGATCATGATGTCTCGGCTGCTACCAAAGTTTTGGATTAATGGATCTTTATGATTCGAGTTAGACAGGCTATCACGAATTTTATCCAAATCAGCAGGCTGGCTAAGGTTGATTTCAATGACGGTACCGCCCGTAAAATCAAGTCCCCAGTTAAAGCCTTTAACACCGATAATCACACAAGAAGCGATCAGTAAAATGATAGAAATGCTAAAGGCAACGTTGTCCCAGCGCATGAAGTCATAGACTTTACGGCCATAGTTCAATTGTTCAACAGTATAATCCTGTGCCACAACGTGCTCCTTAAATTGACAGCTTGTTAATACGTTTACCGCCGTATAGCAGGTTCACGATTGCACGTGTACCAACAATAGCTGTAAACATAGAGGTTGCGACACCAATCGCTGTCGTGATCGCAAAGCCTTTAATCGAACCAGTCCCCACTGCATACAGAATAATTGCGGTGATTAAGGTCGTTAAGTTTGCGTCGGTAATACTTGAGAAGGCGCCTTTATACCCTTCGTGGATCGCTTGTTGCACTGAGCGTCCATTGCGAAGTTCTTCTTTGATACGTTCGTTTATTAGAACGTTGGCATCGACGGCAACCGCAAGGGTTAGAACGATACCAGCAATACCTGGCATGGTCAGCGTCGCCCCTGGTAACAGAGACATCACACCCACGATTAAGACCAAGTTAGCCATCAGAGCACTACTCGCAATCAGACCAAATTTACGATAGTAAATAATCATAAACAGGATAGAAGCTAACAGACCCGCGATACACGCTTTCAGACCTTGCTCGATGTTTTGCATACCCAATGTTGGACCGATAGTACGCTCTTCAACAATTTGGATTGGCGCAATCAATGCCCCTGCACGCAGCAGTAAAGATAATTGACGCGCTTCGTTCGCGTTATCAATTCCCGTAATACGGAATTTGCTGCCGAAACGAGCTTGGATACGCGCGGCGTTAATGACTTTTTCATCTTTAACTAAAATCGCTCGACCTGCAGCATCTTTTTTACCACTGTCTTTGTATTCAACAAACAGGGTTGCCATCAGCTTGTCTTGGTTGTCACGAGTAAAGTCAGACATGATTGAGCCACCGGCACTATCAAGGCTAATACTCACTTGCGGATAACCATTTTCATCGGTTTCAGATGTAGAATCGGTGATGTGGTCGCCCGTTAAAACAACGCGCTTATACAGCACATAAGGCACGCCATTACGATCAGATTTAAGCTCTGAGTCACCCGGAATTCGTCCACTTTCTGCCGCTGCGCTATCTACGCCA
The DNA here is from genome assembly GCF_028479565.1 of Providencia sp. PROV202. Lineage (NCBI taxonomy): Bacteria > Pseudomonadati > Pseudomonadota > Gammaproteobacteria > Enterobacterales > Morganellaceae > Providencia > Providencia sp. PROV202. The sequence continues at coordinate 63,536 of NZ_JAMPNV010000021.1, forward strand.
GTATTCACTAAGCGGAATTCTAAGGTTGCAGTTGCACCTAAGATTTCTTTTGCGCGCGCAGTATCTTGGATACCCGGTAATTCAACAACAATGCGATCCGCACCTTGACGTTGAACTAGTGGTTCAGCAACACCTAATTGGTTAACACGATTACGAATAATCGTGATGTTTTGAGAGACGGCATAGTTACGCGCTTCACGTAAGCGCTCATCAGTCATAACAGCAATCATGGTGTTATCGCTGCCGTCAGAAAACACTAAGTCTGGGTATTTACGCGCCAGTGTTTTCTCAGCAAGACTGCGATCATCAGCGTTACGGAAGCGAACTTCGACGCTGTAATCACTGCCTTTACGAATAGAAGAGTACGCAATACCTGCTTGGCGCAAGTCATTACGCAAACCATCCATGTTTTGTTCCTGCAATTTACCTAATGCAGTGTCCATATCGACTTCCATCAGGAAGTGAACCCCACCACGTAAGTCCAGACCCAGCTTCATCGGTTCACCACCGAGAGCTTCAAGCCATTTTGGTGTAGCAGGTGCAAGGTTTAATGCAACAACATACTGGTCACCCAGTGCATTCATGATGACTTCACGAGCACGTAACTGAACGTCAGAGTTGTTGAAACGGGCTAAAATTGCCCCATTTTCAAGAGCAACAGATTTGCTCTGAATTTTGTCTGTTTCTAAAGCTTTTTGGACTTGGATCAGCGTTTGTTCATTGGCGGCGGTTCCCCGCACGCCAGTGATCTGAACAGCCGGATCCTCACCATATAGGTTTGGAAGTGCATACAGCAAACCGATGAGGATCGCAGTGATCAACATCAGATACTTCCATAAAGGATAACGGTTTAGCACGGCAGTTCCCTTCGGGAAAATTCAGAATTAGATTGCTTTCATTGTGCCTTTAGGTAGAACAGCAGCAACGAAATCACGTTTGATAGTTACTTCAGTGTTCTCACTCAGTTCAAGAACAACATAACCTGTTTCAGACACTTTAGTTACACGACCGATTAAACCACCCGTTGTTAAAACTTCATCGCCTTTAGCGATTGATTCCATCAGTTTACGGTGATCTTTAGCACGTTTTTGCTGTGGACGCAGGATCATGAAATAGAAAATCAGCGCGAAAACAACCAGCATAATAATCAGAGAGTACGGGCTACCTTGAGCGGGTGCGCCTGCTGATGCAGCTGCTTCAGAAATAAAAAAACTCATTCAACTTTCCTCATTGTTATTGAAAGCAATTTCAAACTTACACTTTAACTAATTCAAGTTACATAAAATACATCAAACCATTATGTAACTAGAACTAAAAACTATAATTTGCACTAAATAATTCTTTTGGCTGATGCCAATAACCACAATCAGCTGCAAGAACGAAGGGTACAGCCCGATATGCTACACAGTTCGGGCTAACTTCGCACTTTAAATTCACTCTCTATTTAATGAAGGCTGGGCTTTGCCAATCTTCTGATAGAAATCCGCAGCAAACTGCTCAAAATTACCCGCTTCAATTGCTTGGCGAATACCCGCCATTAAGCGTTGATAGTAACGTAAATTATGGATGGTATTGAGTCGCGCCCCCAAAATTTCATTACAACGGTCAAGATGATGCAAATACGCACGGCTGTAATGACGACAAGTATAGCAGTCACACTCTGCATCAAGAGGTGATGTGTCTGACTTATACTTCGCATTACGGATTTTTACCACGCCGTTAGTAACAAATAAATGTCCGTTACGCGCATTTCGTGTCGGCATCACACAGTCAAACATATCGATACCACGACGTACGCCTTCCACTAAATCTTCCGGCTTACCAACGCCCATCAGGTAACGTGGTTTTTCTGCTGGAATTTGCGGACATACGTGCTCTAAAATACGGTGCATATCTTCTTTTGGTTCACCGACTGCTAAGCCGCCTACAGCGTACCCATCAAAGCCAATTTCCACCAGCCCTTTCACGGAGATATCGCGTAAATCTTCGTAAACACTGCCTTGGATAATCCCAAACAGCGCATTTTTATTGTTCAATTCATCAAAGCGCTGACGGCTACGTGCAGCCCAACGTAATGACATTTCCATTGATGTTTTTGCGTAATCCCAATCTGCTGGGTACGGCGTACATTCGTCGAAAATCATCACGATATCGGAGCCGAGATCGTACTGAATTTCCATCGATTTTTCAGGGCTTAAGAAGACTTTTTCACCATTAATTGGATTACGGAAATGAACACCTTCTTCTTTAATTTTACGCATTGCACCAAGACTAAAGACTTGGAAGCCGCCTGAATCCGTTAAGATCGGGCCTTGCCATTGCATAAAGTCGTGCAGGTCACCATGTAATTTCATGATTTCTTGACCCGGACGTAGCCATAAGTGGAAGGTGTTACCCAGTAAAATTTGAGCACCGGTTTCTTTCACTTCTTCAGGCGTCATTCCCTTAACCGTGCCGTAAGTTCCTACTGGCATGAACGCCGGAGTTTCTACCACACCGCGTTCAAAAATCAGGCGACCACGACGCGCATTACCGTCGGTTGTCTGTAATTCATATTTCACGTTTTATCTCCTAGCATCAGAAAAACAGTCTGGTGCTATTGGTTACTGAATCTAAGCGAGCAGCTACGCCGCCACTTATTCTTGTTCTGCCGAGCCGACTTGCTCAAAACGAGCATTAGCATTTGGCGTAATAAACATGGCATCACCATAACTAAAGAAACGGTATTTTTGCTCAACGGCTTCTTTATAGGCTTGCATGGTGTTTTGATATCCCGCAAACGCAGAGACCAACATAATTAATGTGGATTCTGGTAAGTGGAAGTTAGTGATCAGGGCATCAATCACTTGATATTCATAACCCGGATAAATAAATATCTGGGTATCGTCAAAGAATGGAGCAATTAAAGCATCTTGGCTGGCTTTCGCGGCACTTTCCAGTGAACGAACCGACGTTGTTCCCACGGCAATCACACGATTTCCACGCGCTTTACACGCCAACACTGCATCGACCACCTCTTGCGGAACCTCTGCATATTCAGAGTGCATAATATGGTCTTCGATGGAATCAACACGCACCGGTTGGAACGTTCCCGCCCCGACATGCAATGTCACGAATGCCATCTCAACGCCTTTTTGGCGTAATGCTTCTAATAAAGGCTCATCAAAGTGTAAACCCGCTGTTGGTGCAGCAACTGCGCCCGGACGCTGGCTATACACGGTTTGATATAGCTCTTTATCAGACTCTTCATCTGGACGGTCGATATAAGGTGGTAATGGCATGTGCCCAATTTGGTTCAGAATGCTTAACACATCGCGCGCATCATCAAAGCGCAGCTCAAACAGTGCACCGTGACGAGCGACCATCGTCGCATTCACACTTTCATCTTCACCCAGTAGCAGCGCAGCACCCTCTTTTGGTGCTTTAGAGGCTCTAACATGAGCCAAAACACGATGTTCATCGAGCATACGCTCAATCAAAACCTCAATTTTACCGCCACTCGCTTTACGACCGAACAATCTAGCAGGGATCACTCGAGTGTTGTTGAACACGAGCAAATCCCCCGGCTCCAATTTTTCAAGAATATCGGTAAACACACCATGCGTGAGCTGTCCCGTGGCACCATCAAGACCAAGTAAGCGACATGAACTACGCTCAGCCTGAGGATAGTGGGCAATAAGTTCTTCTGGTAATTCAAAAGTAAAATCGGATACACGCATTGTATTGACATCAATCTAAAAAAATAAGGCAACTAGTCTAGTGCTGCACTGCCTTTGGCGCAAGAAATAAGCGCCATTTTGTATAAAAAAGAACCAATATTATGCAAATATTTTCTGAAACAGCACGGAATGTGTCGGCCCCCTTTTTTCTTTCATTTTTTCGTTTCTGATATTTTTCGTTTATAGTACGGCCATGAACTATCTTGCTCATCTTCACCTAGCCTATCTTGCCAAAAGCTCCCTATTGGGGAACATGATGGCGGACTACGTACGCGGTAACCCTGCGGGAGATTACTCGCCAGATGTGGTTGCAGGTATCCGTATGCACAGAGCCGTAGATAGAATCACAGATACCCATCCGCTCGTGAAACAAGCGCGCCATCTATTTCGCGAAGAATACCGCCGAGTCGCGCCTATCACCTTAGATTTAGTCTGGGATCATTTTCTTTCTCTGCATTGGGAACGTCTCGTTCCCTCACATTCACTCTCTGATTTTGTGCTTTTTGCCAGGCAAACCATTGAACCGGATTTGTGTCATACCCCTGAAAAATTTCAGGAGTTAAATGAGTATCTCTGGCCTCAGCAATGGTTGACGCGGTACGCAGAAAAAGCGTACATAGGTAAGTCACTTAATGGCATGGCAAGGCGCCGTCCAAAACTCGCTGCCCTTAGTGGCTCATTTGATGATTTTTTGCTTAATTATCTAGAACTTGAACATATTTTCTTTCAGTTTTATCCACAAATGATTGAGACGGCGAAACAGCAACTTTTTGCCCAAGAGTTCACATTACGTGCATCCGAATAAATTAAAACTTGCACTTTAATGGAATAAAACTATCTTATTGATATTAATCTGCCAAATTGATACCATTGATAGGCAAAAGCTATCATATTGATTGGTTTTAATGTCTTTATTCTCCAAGGATAAAACCTTATCCTTAGGTTATATTTATCCGCATGCCCCATTTCGATTGCGGAGATAGAAACCCTTAAAACTCATAGGAGTACATTATGGTTCTGGTTACACGTCAAGCCCCTGACTTTACTGCTGCAGCTGTTCTTGGTAATGGTGAAATCGTTGAGAACTTCAACCTGAAGAAACACCTGAACGGCCGCCCAGCTGTGATCTTCTTCTGGCCAATGGACTTCACTTTTGTATGTCCTTCAGAACTGATTGCATTCGACCATCGCTATGAAGAATTCAAAAAACGCGGCGTAGAAATCGTTGGTGTTTCTTTCGACTCAGAATTCGTTCATAACGCATGGCGTAAAACTCCTGTTGATAACGGCGGTATCGGTGAAGTTAAATATCCGATGGTTGCTGATATCAAACGCGACATCATGAAAGCTTACGGCATCGAGCACCCAGAAGCAGGCGTTGCTCTGCGTGGTTCTTTCTTAGTTGACAAAAACGGTGTTGTTCGTCACCAAGTGGTTAACGACCTGCCATTAGGCCGTAACATCGACGAAATGCTGCGTATGGTTGACGCGCTGCAATTCCACGAAGAGCACGGTGATGTTTGCCCAGCTCAGTGGGAAAAAGGTAAAGAAGGCATGAACGCATCTCCAAAAGGCGTTGCTGCTTACCTGACTAAGAACGCAACTGGTCTGTAATTTGACCTGTTAAGTTTCTAAGTGCCGGCTTAATGCCGGCATTTCTATATCTATGCCTATCTAAAATTTTTCCTACCGCGTTAACACTTTTTCACTTTTGTTATTCAGCCCTTCAAATCATTCATGCTATATCTTGATGATACAAATATTTAACAAATTATTTATTTGTATTACATCTACGCGTTACTTCCTTCACTAAATCGGGAGATACCAATGATAAAAAATGCATGGCGCCCCTCTTTACTACTGATTTCGTTGCTAACTTCAAGTCAACTTTATGCCGCTTCCGAACCTGCCGTTGAAGCAACAAAAGGCATGGTTGTCTCCTCTCAACACCTCGCGTCACAAATTGGTGCTGACATTTTAAAAGCCGGAGGAAATGCGGTGGATGCAGCGGTAGCAGTCGGTTATGCCCAAGCCGTTGTTAACCCTTGCTGTGGCAATATTGGTGGCGGTGGTTTTATGACGCTACACCTCGCGGATGGCAAAGATATCTTTATTAACTTCCGAGAAACAGCGCCGAAAGCTGCCAGCGCCGATATGTATTTAGATAAAGACGGCAAACTTATCAAAGATGCCAGCTTATATGGCTACCTCGCATCGGGTGTACCGGGTACAGTGAAAGGCTTAGATTATGCCCTTGAAAAATACGGCACCATGAGCCGCCAACAAGTGATGGCGCCCGCGATTAAACTCGCTCGAGAAGGCTTTGTCCTAACCCGTGGCGATACCGACGTACTCGACACCACGACCGAACGCTTCAAACAAGACCCCGAAGTTGCTCGGATCTTTTTAAAACCGGATGGAAGTGCTTACCAACCGGGAGACTTACTAGTACAAACCGATTTGGCAAACACACTGGAAAAAATCGCCAATAAAGGACCTGTTGCATTCTATGAAGGAGATATCCCTAAAATCGTAGAAGCCGCATCGAAGAAAAATGGCGGGATCCTAACAGCTCAAGACTTTGCTGATTACGCCATCTCAGACACTACTCCCGTTAGCTGTACCTACCGCGGTTACAAATTTATCTCTGCACCACCACCAAGTTCCGGTGGTGTGACCATCTGTGAAACCCTCAATATTTTAGAAGGTTATGATCTTAAAGAGATGGGTTTCAACTCCGCAGAATACATTCATACGCTCACTGAAGCGATGCGCCACGCCTATATGGATCGCAATACATTCTTAGGCGACCCTGCATTTGTGGATAATCCAACGGGTAAACTGCTCAGCAAACAGTACGCCGCCGATCTGCGCAAAGAGATTGTGCCAAATAAAGCGACGCCATCCACTGAAGTGCAACCAGGAATGGGACCTCACGAAAAACCAGAAACCACCCATTATTCGGTCGTAGATGACAAAGGTAATGCTGTTTCGACCACTTATACAATTAATGGTCGATTTGGCTCTGTGGTGATCCCGCCGGGTACAGGTTTCTTCCTGAATGATGAAATGGATGATTTCACCACCAAAGTTGGCGAGAAAAATCTGTATGGGTTAGTGCAAGGGGAAAGAAACTCTATCGCCCCCGGTAAGCGCCCACTATCATCAATGAGCCCGACAATTGTCACTAAAGACGGCAAAGTCTTCTTAGTACTCGGCTCTCCAGGAGGCTCAAGGATCATTTCAATTACCTTGCAAACTGCACTAAACATTATTGACCACGGCATGCCACCACAAGAAGCAGTGAATGCCCCTCGCATTCACCATCAATGGCTACCTGACGAGGTTTACTATGAGCAACGCGGTGTCTCTAAAGACAGTTTAGCGCTACTCGATAAGATGGGTTATAAGATGGTGGAGCAGACCCCATGGGGCGCTGCCGAGCTAATTATGATCGGTATTCCTGACGGTGCGGGTGTGAGTGCGAAATCTTCCGGCAACGACTCTGCTGTTTCTGGCAAAGTCCGTGAAGGCTTTATTTACGGCTCTAACGATGTTCGCCGCCCTGCGGGCAGCGCAGTGGGTGTGAATTGATTAATCGATAACTAAAATGAAAAATGCCAGTGGATTTATCATCTACTGGCATTTTTTTAAGTATTTACAATATATTATGCGTGCTTATGGTGCTCACTTGATGGCGCGATAACTCTGTCACACAGCGCAGCAACTACTAACACAACTAGCGATGGTAATAACCATGCTAAATCTTGCTGATATAGTGGGATAGACGTCATCCAGTCAGGGATATAAGTCTTCAAGTTATCAGATGCTTTCACGGCACCAATCAAACCGACCACAAAGCTTGTTAACATCGTCGGAGCAATCACGATGGTTGGGTTACGCCACCACTTCAACGTAAAGCTCATCAAAATCAAAACGATACAAGGTGGATAAATCGAAACCAATACCGGTAATGAGAACGCAATCAGCTTACTCAGTCCTAGATTTGAAATCACCATAGAGAACAAACCTAAAATCAATACCAATTTACGGTAAGAGATTGGTACATAGCGACTGAAGAACTCAGCACATGCGCAGGTTAGCCCTACAGCAGTCACCATACAGGCAACAAAAATCAACACCGCTAAGAAGAAGCTACCGTAGTTACCGAACGTGTATTGAACATATTCGTGAAGAATATCAGCGCCATCAGCTGGATTTGGAATCAATGATCCACTATTTTCGCCCAGTTTAAACAGCGATAAATAGACCAGAGTTAATAACACCCCAGCAATTAATCCTGCCCACATAGTATAGCGAGTTAATAATGAGGAGTTTTCAATACCGCGGGAGCGCGCCGCATTCACAATGACAATACCAAAAACCATGGCACCTAATGTGTCCATCGTTAAATAGCCATTAATAAAACCATTGGAAAATGCCATATTTTGATATTCAGGGGTTGCCAGAATCGGTTGTCCAGCAGGCCACATAACCGCAGCAACACCTAAAATTGCCAGTGCCAACATTTTGACTGGCGCCAAAATGTGCCCAACGCTATCTAGCAATTTACCTGGGTATAATGAAATACCGATCACCAGTACAAAATAGATAGCGCTATATACCAGCAGCGATATTTCAGATTCGCCACCAAGCAGTGGCGCAATACCCACTTTATAAGAAACGGTTGCCGTTCTTGGGGTCGCAAAAAGAGGCCCCACCGATAAATACGCAACGACAGCTAATAGCAGACCAGCGGTTTTGCCAATTGGCGTGCTGAGCGCTTCAATACCGCCCCCCACTTTCGCCAATGCAACGACGGTAAGAACTGGAAGGCCGACACCGGTAACTAAGAAGCCAAGTGCCGCAGTCCAAACTTGTTCACCGGCTTGTAAACCGACCATTGGCGGGAAAATAATATTTCCAGCCCCAACAAACAGCGCAAAGGTCATAAAACCTAAGGCGAGGATATCTCTGGATGATAAACGATGAGCCATATTATGTTAATTTTTAGTAAATTATGAAATAAAAACAGGTCACTTCATCTGTAACCTATTGGAACATATATGACGAAATAGAGTTCTGATTAACATCGCATTAACAATATAAAATGCATGTCTTGGTTAGCTTTGCAATACTAAACATCAAAAAACAGTAAAAATCGCCAATAACTGGCGACAAGTAAAACTTTTATAGGGAAAAAAGGCAAGAGCAAACCCGAAAACAAGAACAATGCACCAAACTAAATTTAAGAACCAGTGATTACTGTCAGTAAAATTGCAATATCCCGTATATATTCAGGCTAAAAAATCACCAATAAAACATTTTTTAACCATACCGAAGAAATATTCACAGAATAAGATGAAGAAAATTGCAGGATAAAATTGAAAATATAGCGTAAGCGTTAGAAATAATACCAATATAGGGTAAAGCACAAAACAAAAAACCTTGCTAACATGATGATTTAATTAGCAAGGTTTCGTTTTTTCGATTATTTTGTGCTTAATGTATTCGCTTTCTTGTCTGACACAATAAACACTGGCGGTAATGTGAATGAAAACTCACTGCCTTTGCCAACCTGACTAGTTACTGAGAGCTGGCTACTATGATGTTGAACAGCATGCTTAACAATCGCTAAGCCCAACCCTGTTCCCCCACCACCTTGTCGAGAACGCGCTTTATCCACACGGTAAAAACGCTCTGTTAAGCGAGGAAGGTGCTCAGCCGGTATTCCCGGGCCGTTATCACTCACACTAAACTGCGCGCCATTACTGGTTCGCTGCCATTTCACCTTAATTTTCGTACCGTCTGGCGTATGGTTTATGGCGTTATACACTAAGTTAGCAACCGCACTTCGTAGCTGCTCTTCATTACCATGAACTCGAAGTTTTTCATCAATACTGAATTCAAACTCGTGCCGCCCTTGGCTTAAGCTAATCGCTTCTTGTTCAATCATCTTAAGAATGACCGGCATATTAATCTGTTCATCAAGATTAATTTGAGGGGCAACCTCAATACGGGATAATTGCAGTAATTGCTTCACCAGGTTATCCATTCGATGAGTTTGCTCTTGCATCACCGATAACGCTTTTTTATTCATCGGTGAAGTGCCCTCTTGATCATCCATGACTTCAAGATAACCTTGTATAACGGTTAATGGCGTTCGTAACTCATGGCTAACGTTAGCAAAAAAGTCTCTACGCGCTTTTTCTAGACGGCGTTTTTCAGTCACATCTCTAGCCACCATCAAGAGTTGATCACTCGCATATGGCAAGATACGAAACTCAACAATTTCACCACTGTTAAGCTCAATCGTCAGCGCTTGATCATAGTTTTTCACGGTGAAATAGCGGCTAAAATCAGGATAACGTAACAAGTTAAAAATATGCTGTCCGTTATCCTCAGGCCAGCGAAAACCAAGAAGCTGTTGAGCATGGCGGTTACACCAGAAAATATTGCCTTCGGTGGTCATGATGACTACGGCATCAGGCAAGGATTCAGCCCCGCTGCGAAAACGCTTAATCAGCTGCCCTAGCTCACGGCGACGCTTACGGTTGCGCTGCTGCATCTGATAGATACCATAAAATATCGGCTCCCATCCCCCTTTACCATCCGGCGGTAGCATACTTCTATCCAACCAGAGCCAGTCAGAGAGTTTTAACAGGTTATATCCGTGCCAAATGAGTGCTGCGAGTAGCGAGATCACTAGCAGCCACGGAAGATGCCCAATAAAAACAGACAGTATCAATGCGGGTAAAATAAATAAAAACAGCCCCCAAACCAGCTGTTTTAAGGATAAGCGTTCAAGCACCCATGTTTCTCCCTAATGGTTTCTCAATAGCGAACAGAGAAGCGGTAGCCAGTACCACGAACCGTTTGCACCATCTTATCATGTCCATCTAACTCTAACGCTTTTCTTAAACGACGAATATGGACATCCACCGTTCTGTCTTCCACATACACGTTGGCACCCCAAACATAGTTGAGTAACTGCTCACGGCTATAAACTCGCTCTGGATGGGTCATAAAGAAGTGGAGTAATTTATATTCGGTAGGCCCCATATCAATGGGAATTTCCTTGCTGGTAACGCGATGAGAAGTAGGGTCAAGCACTAACCCGTTCATCTCGATAATATCTTCTGTCGCCATTGGAGAGATACGTCGTAAAATAGCTTTAACACGGGCTATCAATTCTTTTGGTGAAAACGGTTTGATGAGATAGTCATCCGCTCCCACTTCTAATCCTTTCACGCGATCTTCTTCTTCGCCCCTTGCCGTTAGCATCATGACAGGGACATCGCGCGTAGCACTATCACGCTTCATATGTTTAATGACTTGGATACCGGAACCTCCGGGTATCATCCAATCCAATAACACTAAATCAGGAAGGGGATCAACCAATTGCGCTATCGCAGAATCATAATCATCAGCCTCTGTCGGCTGAAAACCATTCTGTTCCAATACAAAACAAACCATTTCTCGGATGGGCGCTTCATCTTCAACGACTAGAATGCGTCTTGCCATGATTGTTCCTGTAAATAAGAAGAGATTTTTAATGTGACCGCATTATGCGTCAGTTTTGTGACAGAATTATGAATATCTTAACGCGCATTCAAGATCTATCATTAGATTAACAGCTTAATGTCATGTAAGTGAAATATTAACACCACATCTGGCTATCATTGCGAAGCGCTTCGCAACTCTCTTATTTTTACTATTTAATTTGCCATGCCTTTGCTTTCACTGAACCGACATACAGTATACTGTGACACAGCAAACCAAATGGTTTGAATATGAGTATAAAGCATCAGAATATTAATATAGTAAAAGCGTCATAATCACAGGAACCGCTAGCTCATGCGTATCATCCACACTTCAGACTGGCATTTAGGTCAGTATTTTTTCACTAAAAACCGATCTGCTGAACACCAACACTTTTTGCGTTGGTTAATAGAGCAAGTCAAACAGTACCAAGTGGATGCCCTGATTGTGGCTGGCGATGTCTTTGATACTGGCGCCCCGCCAAGTTATGCGCGCGAACTCTATAACCAGTTTATTGTTGATTTGCAAAAAACAGGCTGCCAATTAGTTATCTTGAGTGGAAACCATGATTCTGTCTCTGTTTTGAATGAATCCAGCGCGTTATTACGTTATTTAAATACTCACGTCATCACATCAAACAGCGAATCCCCTGTCATCACATTGAAAGATAAGCAAGGGAACCCAAATGGGTTAGTGTGCGCAATCCCCTTTTTACGGCCACGAGATATCCAAGTCAGTATTGCGGGGCAAAGCAGTGAAGAAAAACAACTTTCATTACAAAATGCCATTCGTGAACACTACCAAAGCTGTTACCAAAAAGCCGTTGAGCAACGTACTGAGCAGGGCTTAGATATCCCGATTATTGCCACGGGGCATTTGACCGTCGTCGGTGCAGAACTGACAGATTCCGTGCGTGAAATTTATATCGGTACATTGGATGCCTTTCCTTCTGGTGCATTCCCACCTGCTGATTATATTGCGCTTGGACATATCCACCGGCCTCAACTGATTGGTGGACAAGCACATGTTCGCTACAGCGGCTCTCCAATTGCACTCAGTTTTGACGAATCACAACAACAAAAAAGTATCTGCTTAGTGGAATTTAACCAGCACCAATTTGCTAATGTCACTTTGCTGCCAATTCCCGTTTTCCAGCCGCTATTGAGTTTAAAAGGCTCGCTGAAAGAACTACAAAAACAATTAATGGACTTACCTGCCCAAGAAAATGAGCGCCCTATTTGGTTAGATATTGAAGTCGCCACCCAAGACTACCTTGGTGATATCCAGCAACGTATTGAGGCTCTCACCCAAGAACTCCCTGTCGAAGTTGTTCGCCTACGCCGAGCTCGACGGGCACAAACAGGTCAAAACCTCACTCCGCAGAATGAAACATTAAATGAACTGACTGCCGAAGAAGTTTTTACTCGACGACTTACCGAAGAGTCACTGGAAGACAAAGCTTTAGAGCAGCGTTTATTGCAGCTATTCAAGCAATCCTACGCCAACTTGTGCAATGAGCAGGGAGAATAACTGTGAAAATCTTAAGCTTACGCTTGAAAAACATTAACTCCCTAAAAGGTGAATGGAAGATTGATTTCACGGAAGAGCCTTTTGCCAGTAATGGGTTATTTGCCATCACAGGTGCGACTGGCGCGGGAAAAACCACTTTATTGGATGCCATCTGTCTTGCACTTTACCACCAAACTCCACGGTTAGGCGCAATATCAAAAAGCAAAAATGAGTTAATGACCCGCCATACTGGCGAATGTTTAGCTGAAGTGGAGTTTGAAGTTAAAGGCATCGCTTATCGCGCATTTTGGAGTCAACGCCGGGCAAACAATAAACCCGATGGTAACCTGCAAGATGCAAAAGCAGAGCTGGCAACCGTCGCTGATGGGCAGATCATCGCAGAAAAAATCAGTGAAGTTCGTGAGAAAATTGTGCAAATCACCGGGCTAGATTTTGGGCGTTTCACGAAATCCATTTTGCTCTCTCAAGGGGATTTTGCAGCCTTTTTAAACGCTACCGAAAAAGAGCGTGCCGATTTACTAGAAGAAATCACTGGCACCGAAATTTACAGCCAGATTTCGGTGTATATTTTTAACCAACATAAACAAGCTAAAACCGATCTCGATATTCTTCGAGCGCAAGCGGGCAGCATTAACTTACTTACTGAATCAGAGCATCAAGAACTCGTTGAAAAACAGCAACAATATTTAGCGCAAGAACAGCAACTGAGCCAGAATAAAAACCGCCATCAACAAGCGCTAACATGGCATCAGCAACATCAACAATTGCTGCAAAATACTCAGCGATTACAGATTGCACAGCAGCAAGCTCAACAGCAATATCAAGCCGCCGAACCCAGCTTACATAAGCTGGCACAAAGCGCCCCTGCAGAAGCTCTACGCCCTGATTGGTTGGCCGTGCAAAGCTTGCAAACTCAACTCGATGAACAGACCCAAAAACAGCAACGCACGACATTACTTTTAGAAGACGCTCAAAAGCAGCGCTTGCCATTGGTCGCCCAACACACTCAAGCTCAGTCGGAGCAAAATCAATATAAAGAGTGGGTACAAAAAACCACGGCGATGATCGATAACGAAGTGCGACCACTCGACAATTTACTCGCACAACTTAACCAGCAGAAAAACCAATTAGCCGAGCAAATAAATCAGCTAAATGGCGAATATTTGCAGAAAAAATCGAGTGTAGAAAGTACCCAGCAGAAAATTCTTCATGCTAATAATGAGTTGAATACAACCCAGTTATTTCTACAAGAACATCAAAATGATGCCCAGATTGTCACGCAACTCGGAAGCTGGCAACAGCAAGGGAAATTTATTTATGAACTTACAGAACGCCTAACGCAAAGCTATAAAAAACAGCAAGTTATCAACCTTGAATGGCAAACCCTACAACAGGTTCAGCAGCAAAAATCCAAAGAATCTCAACAGGCTCAAAGCCATTTAGAAGAGCAGTATTCTCGCTTTAATCTGCTCGAAAAGCAGTTTCAGGAATATAAACAAAAGTACCATATCGAAGAAATTAAGGCTGCGATTTCACAGCGACAAGAGCGTTTGCAGCATGTGAAAATATTACCTGTTTTACTGACTCAATATGAAGAAAAACAGCTGCAATTACAGTCACAAACACAGTTACAAAACCAACTCGGCGAATCTATCAACCGATTAGAGCAACAGGTTGCCATTACGCAAGATAGAGTGACTCAGCTCCTGCCTCAACGACAAATTTTAGAGCAAAAACTTCAGCTAGAACAAAAAATTGTCAGCTTGGAACATGAGCGCCAACAGCTCATTGAAGGAGATCCATGCCCTCTTTGTGGCTCGTTGGAGCACCCGGCTTTGGCATCATATCAAGCCGTTATGCCCAATGAGACTCAGCAACAACTGGCTACGCTGATGACTCAAATGGAGACCGAAAAACAAAAGCTCACTGAGCAGCAAGCCTTATTGCAAGCAGACAAACGCCGCCAGCAAGATAACGAATTAGCTCAAAAGCAACTACAAGAGCAGTTCAATAACCTGAACAATCAATGGCTAAAAGCATGTGAGCAAGCACATATACCTGAACTAGCCAAAACCGCGTCAGCGGTAGAGCAATCCCTCATTGAATTACAAGAAGAGCTTACCGCTCAGCAAGCCATCATCAACGAATTTGCACAGTTAGAGCGTCAGTACCAAGAGGCTAAAAACCAATATTATGAACAGCAAACTCAAGCCAAACAGCTGTTCTCTGAGTTATCTCTCCTTGATGAGAAACTTAAGCATCACTCCCAACAATTAGAAGAAAATCAAGCTGAACAGCAATCTTTGCAGCAACGCTTAGCACAACAAACACAGCAGCTTACAGACTCGCTGGCGCCATTTAATCTTACCCTACCAAGCCAAGCACAATTTACCACTTGGCTACAAGAGATTGAGCAACGCGGGCAATATTATGAAGCGCAAAAAGCAACCTTCCTGCAAATCACGAAAAATATTGAAGTTGATACGGCAACGCTCACAGCTGAAACAGCGAATACTCAGCAACTAGCTCAGCAACTTTCTGCTCAACAACAGCAACTAGAGCAATTGAATCAACAAATTGAACAAAAGAACACGCAGCGCCAGAATCTGTTAGAAGGCCAAACAGTTGCTGTTTTCATTCAAAAAATGCAAGAAAAACAAGCTCAATACTCACATCAAGTTGATACGCTTTCAGAACAAATTAGCACAATAGATAAAAATATTTCTGCACTCAATGGGAGTGCCCAAGAGCTTAATCACCAATTGAAGCAACTAAATCAACGACAGTTAGCCGCTCACGCTCAGTTTGTTGCTGCACTCAGTAGCAGTCCTTTCTCGACTCAAGAGCAATTCCTTAATGCCTTACTACCTACCGAAGAGAAAATTGAGCTGGAGCGGCTTAAACAGCGAGTCACTCAACAGCGGCTGGAAGCCGAAACTCGCTACCAAGAAAGCCTGTCAGCAATGGCAAATCATGAGCAACAGCGTTTAGTGGAGTTTGCTGAGTTTTCAGTGGAACAAATTCAGCAAACTCTCGAACAATTAGAGAGCCAAATCAAGATATTGAACCAGCAACAAGGTCAAATCATTAACCAGCTTGAGCGAGATCAGCAACAGCGTCACCAACAGCGCGAGTTATTGAATAAAATTGAACAGAGCCAATTAAGCTACGATGATTGGAGTTATCTCAATACCTTAATTGGATCCGCTGAAGGGGATAAATTCCGTCGCTATGCTCAAGGGCTAACCCTTGACTGTTTAGTCTCGCTCGCGAACCAACAACTCGATAAATTGCATGGTCGCTACTTACTGCAACGCAGTCATTTAGCCAACCTCGAATTGCAGGTTATTGATGGTTGGCAAGGGGATAGCATTCGCGATACGAAAACCCTTTCAGGAGGGGAAAGTTTCTTAGTCAGTCTCGCGCTAGCCCTTGCACTCTCTGACATGGTGAGCCATCGCACGCAATTGGAATCACTCTTTTTAGATGAAGGTTTTGGTACGCTAGACGCTGAAACTTTAGACATCGCCCTAGATGCATTAGAAAGCCTAAATGCATCAGGAAAAACCATTGGTGTGATTAGCCATGTGGAAGCGATGAAAGAACGAATTCCTGTACAAATTGCGGTGAAAAAAACTAACGGACTCGGCTTTAGTGAACTTCCAAGTCATTATCGTGTTAGTTAACTGAACAGAGTTAAAAATCAAAATAACACAATGAATTTATTATGTTTTTATAACAACATTCAAAAATTTGAACATTAAGGTTAAATTTTTTTTCTATGATTTGGTTGGGATACCTTTATAGTTATTCACATCGAAACAATTTACTTCGAAACAAGTTACGGCTTCTGAGGTTGTTCAATAAATTGCCGTGCTCTAAACAAAAGCAAGGGGACAAACATGTCTAACGCATTTATCGAAATGATTAAAAATCGTCGCACTATTTATAACTTAGGCGATTCATTACCAATCTCGGAAGAGAAAGTGGCTGGGCTTATCAAAGAAGCAGTTAAGCACTCCCCATCAGCATTTAACTCACAAACTTCGCGTATTGTGGTGTTATTTGGTGCAGAACATAAAAAACTGTGGAATATCACCAAAGAAGCGTTACGCGCTATCGTTCCTGAAGCCGCTTTTGCTGGAACAGAACAAAAAATTAATAGCTTTGCAGCAGGTGCTGGTACCGTTCTTTTCTTTGAAGATAAAAATGTCGTCACTGGTTTACAAGAACAATTCCCACTCTATGCAGATAACTTCCCTATCTGGTCAGAACAAGCGAGCGGTATGGCTCAACTGGCAGTATGGACAACATTATCTCAGGAAAATGTAGGTGCATCATTACAGCACTACAACCCATTAATTGATAATCAAGTTCAACAAGAGTGGGATATCCCAGCAAATTGGATTTTACGCGCTCAAATGGTATTTGGTTCAATTGAGCAACCTGCTGGTGATAAAGACTTTATGGACGACGACGTTCGTTTCAAAGTATTTAAATAATTCATCACTGAACGTTATTATCTTTATAGCCTCTGCAAATGTTTGCAGGGGCTTTATTTTATTTATTCACTCAAAGCATTATATATTTAAATATATAACAAATCTGAATTTCATTAAATTCTTAACAATACAAAAATCTCCCCTATCACAAATTATCCCAGCATAAAACAGTCTCTTAATTATTATTCAAAATCGCCAACCACTTATTCAAAAATAATATTTCATTTTTATATATTGGTCGCAATTTTATAAAAAAACAGCATTTTTAATCACTTATATAAAACTGAAAAATAACCTTAATTTGATTGACATCAATATGTTATATCCTCAGGGTAATAGTATTTACTTATAGACTAAACTTTTATTTTTGCATTATCGGTATTTGAACTACACTAAAAATAAGAGCACAGAAGCAGTATTGGATGGTGGTCAGTGTTATTAAGGGGGTGGACTATGAAACGTTTATCTTTATTAACTACTGTAGTGGCAATCTTCATTTCGAGTTGTTCTTTTGCAAGTAATACCAACCCATCTTCAGGAGGTACAGTTTCATTTGGTGGTTATATCTATGAGCCTCAGTGTGAAGTGGATATTTCACAAAAAACTCACGTAAATATTGATTGTTATCGTAATGGTAAAACAGTCACCGCTTCAGGTTCATTGAAAAATGGTAAAAAAGTGGAATCCGAGTATGTCAAAGTTGAATATGACAAATACAGTAAATTACCTATGTTAAACGTGACTTATGAATAAATTAATTGAAAATGTAATAAGCATAATATTTCGGGGAGCTGCCATTTACTCTTAAGTTTAAACTCCCCGAATTTTATTTCTGTATTAATCCGCTTTTGCTGGCACATTGCCAGCCAGTTATTTTTGTATGACTCTATACCGCTTTCCTCTATGACTCTTTCCCCAATTATTTTTTCATACGAATGCCATCAAACATACATTGCTATGAAAAAAGCCTGACACAAGTGACAGGCTTTCGGTTATCAATATTTTATGACTGCTATTACTTAGCGGTTAAATCAACTTGGTAAATAGCAAAACCGATATCGTCAGTACCCACTTTTTTCATTGGATATTGAGCATGTTGCTGAATAAACTCGGCGGCTTTTTCACTTGGTGAAGTTTCAAAGCGTACATCGAGTTTTTTATCGGTTTTAATTGGCGTGAAGGACCAGTTATTATCAGCCTTCGAAACCACTTCGCCTTTTTCTTTAGACACTTTAGCGATATACGCCGCTAAAATTGCACGGTTTTCATCTGGCGAAGCAAACGCAATATGTGCATCACCAGTACCTGCAAATTTACCGCCGTAACCACGATAGTTATTAGTCGCGATTAAGAATGCCGCTTTAGGATCGATTGGTTTGCCTTGGTAAGTCACATTTTTGATACGATTCGCATCTTTATTGACCACTTGGCAATCGGTGTCATATTTAGCTGGCTGAGTCAGGTCAATCTGGTAATTGACACCGCTAATGGTGTCAAAGTTATAGGTTCTGAAACCATCCCAGTTGATCAGGCTTTGTGGTTTAGTTGATTGTGCATCGATTTGGTTGAACATGCCCGCAGAGCACTCTAACCATTCAACCACATCCGCACCTGTTGCTTTCACAACCACTAACGTATTTGGATAGAGATATAAGTCAGCAGCATTACGGAAAGTTAAATCTCCTTTTTCCACTTCAACAAACTCAGAAGGCGCATTTTTACGTCCACCCGCTTTGAATGGTGCCGCTGCCGCTAATACGGGTAGGTCAGCTAAGTCTGGGTCACCTTGGATAAAGTTACGGGTATAATCCATCTGAGCATCATTCACAATCTGAACTGTTGGATCGCTTTGAACTAATGCCAAGTAGCTGTACATGTTTTCAGAGGCTTTACCAATCAGTTTACCCACGAAATCACGGGTCCCTTGATGCTGCTCTTGGATGATTTTCACAAGCGATTCATCGCGCTCAACCAGTGCTTTCTTGTTGGCTTTATCATAAACAGGGCGGGCATGGGCTTGAGCTTCAACCACTTTCCAATCGCCGCTGTCATTGTTAACCACCAAATCAACCACACCTAAATGATCACCCCACTGTCC
This sequence comes from Providencia sp. PROV202, assembly GCF_028479565.1. Lineage (NCBI taxonomy): Bacteria > Pseudomonadati > Pseudomonadota > Gammaproteobacteria > Enterobacterales > Morganellaceae > Providencia > Providencia sp. PROV202. The sequence goes on from NZ_JAMPNV010000021.1 coordinate 82,927, forward strand.
TGGCATAACTGCTGGAATACCGTTGACGGTGCCTTTTGCCACATCAACGCCTTTAATATCGGCAAATTCTTTGCTTGGGAACACACCGTGTGAGTGACCAAACATAATGGCGTTGATGCCCGGAACTTCGCTCAGATAGTATACAGAGTTTTCTGCCATCGCTTTGTATGGCTCTTGTGAGAATCCTGAGTGAGGAATTGCCACAATCAGGTCAGCGCCCTCTTTTTTCATTTGTGGCACAAACTTTTTAGCCGTTTCAGTGATGTCATTCACCTTCACTTTGCCTTCTAAGTTTGGTTTATCCCAAATCATGATTTGTGGCGGCACAAAACCGATATAACCGACTTTAATGGTGTGTGTTTTACCATCACGGTCTTTTACCGGCGTATCAACAATGATGTACGGTTTGAAGTAGTTTTCACCCGTTTTAGCATCAACAATGTTGGCGTTGACGTAAGGGAATTTTGCACCCGCGATAGCTTTTTTCAGGTAATCTAAACCAAAGTTGAACTCGTGGTTACCGAAGTTACCGACGGTGTAGCCCATGGTGTTCATTAAGCTATGAGCAGGGTGAGATTCCCCTTCTTTCAAGCCTTTGTTGGCCATATAGTCAGCCAGTGGACTACCTTGGATTAAGTCACCGTTATCCACGAGGATAGCGTTGGTGGCTTCATTTTTCGCAGCTTTGATTAATGTCGCAGTACGTACCAGTCCAAATTGTTCGGTAGATTTGTCTTTGTAGTAGTCGAAGTCAATGAGGTTGCTGTGTACATCGGATGTTTCCATGACACGCAAGTCAACTGTGGCAGCGTTGGCATTAAATGCCACCAGCAGTGCCAAAGATGAAAGTTTTAGAGCCTTTTTCACGTTAAATCCCCTTTGTTGCCTTTTGAGAGAATGCCTCTCATAAAGTCCAGATTCATTTCATGGTTATTGAGTAAAAACCCAACGATACCCGAAATTGAGCCTGTCACTGTGTGTTGGATATCAAGTTTTAATGATAATGCCTGCAAACAGTAACCATTTTTTGTGACTAAATCACGGTTTTAGTCCATTTATGAATCTCGACTTTTATATAGCTCACAAAAATAGATTTATCCGATAAAAATCACCGCTATTATTTGAGTTATCGATAAAACCCGCTATTCCCCGAATAACTCACCGACACTCACTTTATCAGTAGCCAAATCCACCAGCTCATTTTTATCTTTTGCCCTTCTTTTGCTTTTTATCTTTTGCCTTTTTAACTCTGTAACATGCTCAAACTAATTTACCTCATGACTAGGCAGCCAACGAACTAGACCCTAGGAGCATACACAAGTATGTGACTAGGGCTAGAGAGAGCAGCTAACAACGTCAGGGGGCAAATTAGGAAGAGCATAGCCAAGCGGCACCTCTCACCCCACTCGAATCCCCATGTTCCGCCTTCCGAATTGGCGTATCAAACTCTCTACCAAACACCCATTGGCGAATCTTTTCTGGCAGATTTTCATAGAGCGCATCGACGTTGCTCATTCCGCCTCCTAGCACTATGACGTCTGGGTCTAGCATGTTGACGGCTTGTGCTAATGCTTTTGCTAGGCGATTTTGGTAATGTTCAAAGGCTTTTATCGCGTGTTTATTGCCATTTTTTGCTAATTGAATAATTTCGGTGCCTGTTTTAGATTCTCCGGCCAATTTCTTATAATCCGCCATAAAGCCGGTACCGGAAACAAATTGCTCAGTACAGCCAGTCAGTCCGCAATAACATTTTTCGTCTGCCAGAAATAGCCGGTCTTGGTCATCTTGCCATGGTAAAGGGTTGTGTCCCCACTCACCTGCTACACCATTTCCGCCAGAGTGAACTTGCCCATTAATGGCGATCCCTGCACCGCAGCCCGTTCCGATGATCACGGCAAACACCACTTTAGCGCCTGCCCCTGCGCCATCGACAGCCTCTGAAACGGCAAGGCAATTGGCATCATTCGCCATTTTGACAGAGCGACCTAAACATTCAGCGAGATCTTTATCGAATGGTTGTCCGTTTAACCATGTGGAATTGGCATTTTTCACTTTTCCCGTCACTGGAGAAAGTGTTCCGGGGATCCCTAACCCCACACTCCCGACTTGCCCTGTTGCGGTTTCTGCCTCATCAACTAAATGCTTAATTGCATCAAGAGTGCCTTGATAATCCCCTCTCGGCGTTGGTATACGCTGACGAAATAGAATATTGCCGCCATCATCCAGCGCGACCACTTCAATTTTTGTACCGCCTAAATCAATCCCTATTCTCATAATGGCACTCGCTTATTATCGATTTTCATTTAATTGCCTGCTTACATTATTAGGCGACCTTTATAGAAAGTAAAACCCGCAAAATGGCGGGCATTTTTTTTCGCTTAATAACGGACAATTCGCTATCATGTCCGCCTTGCTAAACATGTTTTTAATGACAAAGGTAGGTTTTTCATGTGGTTCAAGAATATATTGGTCTATCGCCTGAATCGGGATTTGGCACTCTCCGCGGATGATCTGGAAAGACAACTTGCGCCGCTAGCTTATACCCCTTGTGGAAGCCAAGACATGATGAAAACTGGCTGGGTTCCACCAATGCGTGGGGCAGATGCACTTACCCATGCTGCAAATAATCAAATTCTTATTTGTGCCAAGAAAGAAGATAAGATGCTGCCATCCCCCGTGATCAAGCAAGCATTACAAGAGAAAATTGAAAAATTAGAAGCAGACCAAGGTCGCCAACTGAAAAAAACGGAAAAAGCCTCGCTAAAAGATGAAGTGGTTCATGACTTACTTCCGCGCGCATTCAGTAAATTCAGTAAAACCTACATTTGGATTGATACCGTTAATCAGCTGATTATAGTCGATGCTGCTAGTGCTAAACGCGCTGAAGATAATTTAGCGTTATTACGCAAAAGCTTAGGCTCGCTTCCTGTTGTTCCCCTGACCTTTAAAGACCCGATTGAATTAACGCTGACTGAATGGGTACGTTCTGGCGCATTACCTCAAGGTTTTGCTGCTATGGATGAAGCGGAGCTAAAAGCGATTTTAGAAGAAGGCGGGATCATCCGTTGTAAGAAACAAGACTTAATTTCTGATGAAATTGCCACCCATATCGAAGCTGGTAAATTAGTAACGAAATTATCGTTAGATTGGGAAGAGCGCGTTCAGTTTATGCTGTCAGATGACGGCTCTCTGAAGAAACTGAAATTCAGTGAAAAGCTAAAAGAGCAAAATGACGATATTCCTAAAGAGGATTTTGCTCAGAAATTTGATGCTGACTATATTCTGATGACTGGCGAACTCAGCGCCTTAATCGCTCGCTTAATTGATGTTTTAGGCGGTGAAGCCGAACATTAATATTATTTAGCTTTTTATCCTGACTTCACGATGGCAACGGGCATTTACGCAAGTTGCCATTTTCTTTTTAGACCCCGCTTGCATAGCCACAATTAAGTCATTGACTGCCTACCCGATCTCTGGTTGATTAAATTACATCCATGTAACAAATCAGTAGCAATTTTGATTATTCAATAATAACAACTCAAGCAGCTTCCTCGTGAAGCGTTGGTCAATATTCGAGCGAAGGAATGGTTATGATAGAGTTCATCGAGCCAGAAGTGGATGAAAATTCCGTTGTCTCCTTGCAGAAGGTAACAGCTGAAAACTTTTCGGAAATCTGTTTGCTGAGTCATACACTCAGTGAAGCACAACGCAACATGGTGGCAGATAATGCCTATTCCATGGTTGAAGCACAATTCTCTGACTGTGCTTGGTACCGAGGCATTTATGCAGATAATGTCCCTGTAGGGTTCATTATGCTGCATTCTGGGTTAGATGATGATGAGCTTGAATATGATGGCATTATGCTATGGCGATTTATGATAGCCGAGCCCTACCAAAAATTAGGATTTGGGCGTGAAGCATTAATTCAAGTGATCCGTTACTTGAAAAAGAAAGGTTACCCACGGCTGTATAATAGTTGCGGTGAAGGCGAAGAGAGCCCATTTGAGTTTTACCAAAAACTTGGCTTTATTCCGACTGGCGGTTATATCGATGACGAGTGTGAATTAGTGCTGGATCTTGCTAACTGGCAAGATGAGTAACCGAACTATCACCTATACCTATCAGTTGTAATTTCACGACTGATAGGTAGCTTTAATATTTTAGGGTATCACTGAAATACGCTAAATAGTTTGTGCTGTCGCAAGGCGGCAAATGCGTTAGACCCTAGGAGCATACACAAGTATGTGGCTAGGGCTAACGCATGAAGCCAACACCGCGACAGTGCAAAATATGACGCGTATTTGTTATTTTTGGATAAGATAACGAATAGTTGGACCATCTTGTTGAATATCCAACACTTTATAACCATAATTTTTTGCATCTAAAGGGATATTATTGATAGATTGTGGGCAATCACTCACCACTTCTAATATCTCTCCAGGTTTTAACGATGGCATTGCTTCTAACGTCGCAACCGCAGGGTACGGGCAAGGTTCCCCCACCATATCTAATCGATAATCCGGTACTATTTCTTTATGGCTCATGCGGCCTCCATGGAAGTATTCGTCAGTTTTTGGGCACGTTTACGGAAGAAATATTTTTCCCATACCAGCATCAAAATGAATGCAATGCCTAATAAAGCGTATGTAACCAGCAAGCCACCTTGCGGACCAAATGTCTCTAGCAAATTCACTTTGTCAAAGTCTGTGGCTAACCATGGACCTAAATCATCCCAGTAATACGCTAAGATAGTCGCGCCAATAATATTACCGAAACCGACCCACCAGTAATGAACTTGACCTTCAACGGCACGGTACATCCAGCCAGTTTCACAGCCACCTGCTAAGACAATACCAAATCCGAACAGTAACCCACCAATCACAGCATTTGGGCCTGCCCACATAATCTTAGGTGTCGCGCCCAATTGCACATAACTGAAAATACCAATCGCACTGACCGCCATACCAATGATAATCGCTTTCGCCATATGAGTACGACCCGTGATCCATAAATCACGAAACGCTGAAGTAAAACAAATTTGGGCGCGTTCAATCAGTAAACCAAAACCAATCCCACATAAGATAGCAAAGCCCATGACTGGAGCATCCAGTAATGTATAAAAGCCCCACGCAAGCGCGACAGCAAAGATAGCCATGCCTAACTTAAAGCGTTTTTTAGCTGTATTCGGATTTTGAGTTAATGGCGATGCTGTTGAGACTTTTTTCAATTTTACCGCGATACGGAACATTGGCAGCAGGGTGAATTTGGCACCAAAGTAGGAGCCGACCGCAGTCGCTACAGCAAAGAACCAAGCGTGTAATGAGAATTGAGGGATACCCGTAAAGAATGCGGCTAAGTTACATCCCATGGCGAGACGAGCGCCAAATCCAGCTATAATCCCGCCGAGGATGGCTTGAAAAATTCGAACCCGATGCTGCGGCATACGAATTTTCACATTATTTGCCCAAAGTGCTGCGGCAAAACAGCCAGCAAACATACCGATAATCATCACACCATCAATTCTATCTAATGGTGATCCTTGAAAACCAATAACTTTGAAATATCCCCACTCTTCTGGATGTGCACCAAATAGCTGCATGATATGTCCACCCCAGCGGGTAAACTCACCGGTTACAGCCCAAAAAGTGCCCGTTAAACCAAAATAATAAGTCGATAAGATACCTGCCGCAATCACCGCAGGTAACGGTTTCCAAAAACCGATGAGATAGTGAGATTTAAACTCAGACCAAGTCATTTTTACTTCCAGAATGATTCAAGCCAGCACCTGGCAAAGAATTTCGCCGTTGTATGATGTGTTGCTAAATGATGTATAGCTAAATGCCCCACAGCGAAGAGGTGCACATCATACTCTGATACTTTTTATCATTAAATAATAAATTATGAATATTCTCAGAAAGATTGATTTAGCCACATGCTTCATCACACAGCATATCGTCTATTCTTTACATAAATTCTGATGGCACAGCTGATGCTTAAAAGATAAATAAATATACAAAAAAAACGCCATCATAATGATGGCGCATGGAAGTATAGTCTTATCTTATTTATAGAGGAGTATAATATGAAATATTTTTATTACATCATTTTGCTGTGTGTCGTCTAAAGTCAGCCCATTTGACTTCAGCAATAACATTCAAACTTACATCTAACAACTAAACATCGTACACTCGAGTATAATTGATTATATTTATTTTTAATATAAAGCCTAATCAAACATCAACTAGTACTTTATTTATTCCCTAGCATTAGTAAATTGAAAATAAAAAACTCGAGATGAAAAGTTATTAAAAAGTATTTCTAAATGTTATTGGCTGCATTATAGCGCTCATGAAATGTTGCGCAAGTGTTTTTTTATTTTATTTAAGGATTGTTAGTGGAAAACAAAAATAACAATAAATAACAATTAGTTATGCGCAAAATCACTCATAAAAGTATCAATTTTGCATTTATAACAGTAATTACATATTTATATTTCATTATTCAAGTAAATTTAAAATAATTTTATTAATAACGCTTATATTAATAAAATTAACCTGCTTATTTACTCGCTTTTTTTATCATTTCAATTAGAGTTAAATATATTAATAATTTTTATTATTCTCTCTTCCTATTTGAGCATCATCTAACTGGCTAAACCTGCTGTTATTTTGAACGACAATTTCGTATTTACTCATGATTATTCTAATAATCAGCAAGTTCCATGATAACCCACACAAAATACTCCAAAATAGATACTCTTATTTGGAGTACCTAATGGAATTATTCCATATATGAATAATCCCGCACAATATGGATGGTTTATTTTCAATTAACCTTATCAAATTTTTTTTGAAATTGATTTTATGTGAGCAGAGTTTAAACTCACCCTAACTTAAATAAAATAAGAAGAAGTTCCGAATAAAATTAAACCTTTTGTTTGTGAAACTATAAAGAGAGGGCATTTTTTATCAGAAAGGTTGCAAGAATATGCAAAAGATAGGGTGTATAAAAATTGATAGGCATAAAAAAATGCGTTTTATCTCAAAGCATCAACGTGAAAATATCACCCGAGATACAGAGATAAAACGCATGATTACGTGAAACAACTTAGCTATTTAGCGTTAGCCGCGGTTGCTTCCATACCGACTAAACCAATCTTGAGATACCCCGATTGACGCAATGCATTCATTACATCCATCATCGTTTCATAATCCACACTTTTATCCGCTTGGAAGAAAATTGTGGTTTCTTTATTGGTGTTTGTGGCTTGATCAAGGGTTGAACCTAACTGCTCTTTACTAACCGCTTGCTCACCGATAAACAGCTGACTATCTGATTTCACAGTTAAGAATACTGGCTTTTCTGGTCGAGGCTGAGGCTTCGCAGTGGAAGCAGGTAAGTCGACTTTAATATCAACGGTAGCCAGTGGCGCTGCAACCATAAAGATAATCAGCAGAACCAACATAACATCGATAAACGGTGTTACGTTGATTTCATGCATTTCACCGCTATCGTCTTGTTCGTCACCTAAACGCATTGCCATAATAATTACCTTGCTTTGCTGTTTGCCAGATCGAGGTCACGCCCCAGTAACAACGCTGCTTGTGCAGCAACATCACCCACTTGACCACGATAGTTGTTGATCATACGAGCAAAAATATTGTAGATAACCACCGCAGGAATCGCGGCAATAAGACCGATTGCCGTTGCCAGCAGCGCTTCTGCGATCCCTGGAGCAACAACCGCTAAGTTTGTGGTTTGAGAGTGAGCAATACCTATGAAGCTATTCATGATCCCCCACACGGTACCGAATAGACCGACAAATGGAGAAATCGCACCAATTGTTGCTAAATAACCATTTCCACGTCCCATATAACGGCTGATTGCTGCAACCGCTCTTTCTAAACGGAAACCTGTACGGTCTTTAATACCCGCAAGATCTTGGCTGTTTGCCGAAAGCGCCCTTTCTGTTGTCGCTTCAGCTAATAACATGCGCGTAATACTGCCCGCTTTAAACCCTTCCGCGATAGATACGGCTTCATCAAGAGATTTTACTTCTGCAATTGCTTTTGCTTCATCTTTTAAACGACGGCGTGCAATTAAAATCTCACTTCCTTTGGATAAGAATAGCGCCCATGTAATCACGGATGCGAGTAACAGACCAATCATCACCGTTTTTACAACAACATCTGCGTTTTGATACATACCCCAAACCGATAAATCCTGATCAAAACCGCCACCGTGAGCTTCAGTCGCAATCTCAACATTTTCAGTCACTACCGTATTTGTCACGACAGATTCCGGTGTTGTTGCTGGAGTTGTCGTTGCTGGAGTAGCAGTCATTTCCGTTGTGGAAAGTGTATTTGCAGGAGCTGCTGTTGAACCTTGGTTAGCTACTGGTGTAGTAGGTGTGACAGCGGGTGTTGTTTCTGCGGATGCCGTGCCCATTAAGCCGATCGCCAATAGAATAGAAGCTGTTAATTTACGCATCAGTTGGCCTTTACTCTCTTATTTTGTGTTGTATAAAAAAATTTATATCGATGATTGTGCCATTCATCGACTAACCATTAAAAGCGAAATTTGATTCACGCATTCATCTCTTTTCGTCAAGATGTCAGATAATATCAAACACACCACGAATTGATAGTAATTATCATTAGTATTCGCAATTTTTTGTCGCTCATCAACATTACCCTCATAATGTGATTGCAAGGCAACACGATTTACGACTTGATAATGAAGAAAATTCAGCTAGCCACTTTTGTTCTTGCTCTGGTAGACCAAAATCATTTAACGTCAGGTGATAACTTAGCCAATCATTTGATTTTCTATCGGTAAATAAGGGATAGCTCAATGGCAAACATAAGACCAGAAACCCAGCTCGTGCATCTTGGTAGAAACCCTAAATTCACTCAAAAAGGGGTAAACCCTGTCATTCAGCGCACCTCTTCCGTAATTTTTGATTCGGTAGAAGATAAAAAGCACGCGGTACGCAATCGTGCGAATGGCGTATTAATGTATGGTCGCCGAGGCACACAAACCCATTTTGCTTTCCAAGAAGCGATGACCGAATTGGAATGTGGAGCAGGCTGTGTTCTTTATCCTTCAGGTGCAGCTGCAATCACCAATGCCATTATGTCGTTTATTAGCGCGGGGGATCATATTCTGGTCACGGGGTCTGCCTATGATCCAACACAAAACTTCTGCGACAAAATCCTCACTAATTTGAATGTTGAAACGAATTATTTCGACCCATTGATTGGTGCAAAAATTGCCGATTTAATTCGTCCAAATACGAAAATTGTCTTTTTGGAATCACCAGGTTCTATCACCATGGAAGTGCACGACCTGCCCGCTATCGTAAAAGCCATTCGCCAAAAATCCCCAGAAATCATTATCATGATCGATAATACATGGGCTGCGGGAGTCTTACTTAAACCTCTTTTATTTGATGTGGATATCTCTATTCAATCCGCGACAAAATACATCAATGGCCATTCGGATGGCATGTTAGGGGTCGCTGTTGGCAACCAACGCTGTATCGAAACCTTGCGAGAAAACTCCTATTTATTGGGGCAAACTGCCGATCCTGATACCGTTTACATGGCAGGTAGAGGACTTCACACCCTACCAACCCGTCTCAAACAGCATGAACTGAACAGTTTAACCGTCGCAAATTGGTTAGCGGAGCACCCCGCGGTGTCACGTGTTTTTCACCCTGCGCTCCCAAGCCACCCTGGGCATGAATTCTTTAAGCGGGACTTTAGCGGCTGTAACGGTTTGTTTTCATTTCAATTAACCTCGAGGTTATCCCCTAAACAGTTCAGTGATTTTCTCGATCACTTTAGCCATTTTAAAATGGGATATTCATGGGGCGGGTTTGAATCGCTGATTCTTGGTTATCAAACCGAAGATTTACTCAGTATGCGTCAATATGATTATCAACCTGATAACGGGTCATTTTTCCGTCTACATGTCGGCTTAGAGCATCCGCAGGATCTCATTGATGATTTACAACGCGCCTTCACGCGAATTTAAACATCAACATTCCGTCCTTAACTATTAGGCAGTTAATCGCTGCCTTTTAGATAATTACCCAAACAAATCAAACTAGGCTGAAATTTTTCCTGTAATATAGAGCCCAATAATTCGCTTTATGCAGATACAGGAACGATTATGGAAGTCATACGCGAAATCGTACTGGCACTTTGGCAACACGATTTTATGAAGCTCGCCAACCCAGAAGTTCTCTGGGTAATTTACACCGTACTCTTTGTGGTGATTGTATTAGAAAATGGCGTGCTCCCCGCTGCATTTTTACCGGGTGATACCCTTTTACTGCTTTCTGGTGCACTGATTGCCAAGGGTGTTTTGCACTTTGTCCCCACAATCTTGCTGCTGGCGACGGCTGCAAGTTTAGGCTGCTGGCTTGGATTTGTTCAAGGGCGTTGGTTAAGTGAAACGAAGATTGTTAAACGCTGGCTTTCTCAACTCCCTGAGGAATATCATAAAAAAGCTAATGACATGTTTAACCGACAAGGTTTATATGCATTATTGATCGGACGCTTTCTGGCATTTGTAAGAACATTACTGCCATTGTTAGCGGGATTATCCGATTTAAGCCATCGCCGTTTCCAGTTATTCAACTGGCTTAGCGGGTTATTGTGGGTCGGTATTATAGTGACTTTGGGCTATGCCGTTAACCAAATTCCTTTCGTTAAAGAGCATGAACAAGTCGTGATCACCGCACTGATGATCATCCCTGTTGTGCTGTTGGTCAGTGGTTTGATTGGCTCCATTATCGTCTACTGGAAGCACCGTAAAGCTTTAAAAGGCAGCAAAGAAAGCTAAATTGCACGCCTAAATCTAACGCGACCAACACAAGTTTCAGTGTTTGGTCGCCGCTACAAAACCCACATCTACCTCTCAATATGCGCCCCTTTCATCCCCATAAATAATAAAAAAGCGCTTAATTACCTTGGAGTCACTATGCAAAACACAGCAATACCTACAGATGAACACACGCTTAACGTTCACCTTGTAAATTCATTTACTCGAAATAACACAGGCGGAAACCCTGCTGGAGTCGTACTCAATCCCCCGAAACTCAGTGATGCACAAAAAATTGCGATTGCTCGCCAAGTGGGATTTTCCGAAACGGCATTTGTCTATACCGGAGAAAGTGCGGGTGAAGAAACAGATTTTAAAGTGGATTTTTTCACTCCTGAAAGTGAAGTCGACTTTTGTGGGCACGCGACATTGGCTGTCTTTTTTACCCTATTTTCACTGAACCAGTTGGGCGCTGGTACCTACTCCCAAAAAACCAAAGCAGGTATTCTAAATGTTACGGTCAGTGCTGATGGGGTCATTATGCAACAAACTCTTCCCGTTAGTCGCCAAGGGCCTGATGTGAATGCCGTCGCCGCAGCATTAGGTATCCCAACCGAGACAATCACGAAAACAGGCTTGCCCATTGAAATTATCTCCACTGGATTACCTGATATTTTAGTCCCCGTGCAACCCAATCAATTAGATAATTTAAAACCTAATTATGATGCTATCGCACAGCTAAGCCGTGAATTTGATTCAATTGGTTTCCATGTTTTTGAATTGAGCTCAACGTTACCTTTCACTGCCCATTGCCGAAATTTTGCTCCGCTATACGGAATTAATGAAGAGTCTGCAACTGGCAGCTCAAGCGGTGCTCTTGGCTGTTATCTGGTGAAACATGTCTTCCCCACAGAAACCCATTTTCTGTTAGAGCAAGGGCGGGCAATGGGATGCTCCTCGCAAATTCAAGTGGAAATTTCTCATCAAGATCAGGCTATCAGCCGAGTTTGTGTGGGTGGACAAGCAGCAACAATCGGTATCCAAACCGTCCATTTTTAGTCTACTAACCCACCCCAAACAAAAAAGTCGCGGCATATTCTGTCGCGACTTTGATATCAGGAATGCTTGGCTCACTTACACTATTATTGCTTCGCCAATAAGTAACTAATAGCAGAAAATAGATACTGGCCAATTTCTGGCGTCATCCATGTTCCTTGGGAAATCACCGGATCTTCGCGATAAATCGTGCGAATTTTTTCCTGTAATACGGGGTCGCCCCCAGTAAACTGGTTAAACATTGTTAACCACATCCCCGCCAACTTCTGCACATTCGGCGAATTTGGTGCATCCCCCGCTTTTAATGCAGTATAAATTCCTGAAATAAATTCAGGCCATACTTTGCCAGATTCAAAGTAATGCTGGCTAACAAAAGCAAATTGTTCTGCGGTTAAATGGGGTTTAAAACGCGATAATTGATATTCACTAAAGCCCCGAGCCACAAAGTCAATCATCGCTTCAGTGATCCCCGTCGAGAACATTAGCTCATTGTCGGTTAAGTGAATTTGATTTAAACGCGCAAAGAAATCAGGGTTTCCGCCCGTATCTCTTTCCAAGGCCATCATCCACTCAACAGCTACCGCTTGTACTTCGGCTGATTTCGGTGATTCACCTTTTCCCATTAACGATTTTACTGTGGCGACCCGCTGCTGCCACTCTTGATTTTTCAATGTGTTCGCCGTGTATAGCGGCAATTGCTCAAGCTCTTGAGGGGTAAAATATTTATCAAACATCGACATCATCTCCAATAATGAAAACCAATCGGCCTGAGTGGGGTTATCTCCCTGCTGCATTTGCTGCTGTAAGCGCTCGAGGCGTGAACGCAGTTTTTCTATCTGCTTCATCTGCTCGGTTAATAGACTAATACGCTCTTGCAACAAAAGAGAGATATCGCCACTGTGACCATTAAGTAACTCACCGATGTCCTTCAGTTTGACTCCCACCTGACGCAGCATCTGAATTTGCGTCAAACGTTCAATACATTGCATATTATAGAGTCGATAACCTGCATCGGTTCTGGCAGTCGGCAGTAATAAACCAATCTCTTCATAATGGTGAAGGGTACGAATGGTTAATCCTGTTTTCTCTGCGATCTCACCTACTTGAAATAGCATCTGTGCCTCCTGTCCTGAAATGCAGGTTAGTGCCTCACGTTACGTGAGGGTCAATCACTATTGTGCACTATTTTTCATTTATATTAATTTATTCCACTTTTTCGCTACCCATAAAAAAACCCCAGAGGCGATAACACCACTGGGGTTAATAATCAGCAAATCAGTGATTATTTAATTAATGCGTGCATCTCTTGTACAGAAATCACTTTATCCGTTGGGTCTGCGCTCAGAGATAATGCCGTCGCAAAGCCACCGTTGAGGGTTGTATCATAGTGAACTTTGTAACGCAGTGCGCTACCGCGAATGAGTTTTGAATCTTCAATCGCTTGGCGACCCGCAGTCGTATTCACGATGTAGTTATATTCACCATTCTTAATACGGTCTTGAATGTGCGGACGACCTTCGTGAACTTTATTCACTAAACGTGGGTTGATACCCGCTTCACCCAGGACAATCGCCGTTCCGTGAGTCGCATCTAACTCAAAACCGTGTTTCAGCAGTTTCGCTGCTAAATCAACAACTTTGGTTTTATCCCCTTCACGAACAGACAGCAGTGCGCGACCAGATTTCTTCATGGTTGAGTTGCTGCCTAACATCGCTTTAGCAAATGCTTCAGCAAATGTGCGACCAACCCCCATCACCTCACCCGTTGAGCGCATTTCTGGCCCGAGGATTGGGTCAACACCTTGGAACTTGTTGAATGGCAGAACCACTTCTTTGACTGAGTAGTAAGGTGGAATGACTTCTTTAGTCACACCTTGCTGAGTCAGTGTTTGACCCGCCATAACACGCGCGGCGACTTTCGCTAGTGGTACGCCTGTTGCTTTAGAAACAAATGGCACCGTTCTTGCGGCACGCGGGTTCACTTCAATTAGGTAAACTTCATTATTCTTCACCGCGAACTGGACGTTCATCAGACCGCGAACGCGTAATTCGAATGCCAGACTGCGCACTTGTTCACGCATCACATCCTGAATCTCTTGGCTTAATGTATAAGCTGGCAGTGAACATGCCGAGTCACCAGAGTGAACACCCGCTTGCTCAATGTGCTCCATAATTCCGCCAATCAGCACCATTTCACCGTCGCAAATTGCATCCACATCAACTTCAATCGCATCATCAAGGAATCGGTCTAATAGGACTGGTGCATCGTTAGACACACTCACCGCGGTTTGGAAGTAGCGACGCAGGTCAACTTCGTCATAAACGATTTCCATCGCACGACCACCCAGTACATAAGATGGACGAACCACCAGCGGGTAACCGATACCAGCGGCTTTTTCAACAGCTTGTTCGATAGTTGCAACAGTCGCATTTTGTGGCTGTTTCAAGTTTAGGCGGTTAACCGCTTGCTGGAAACGCTCACGGTCTTCTGCACGGTCAATCGCATCTGGGCTAGTACCAATAACCGGCACACCCGCTGCTTCCAGAGCTCGAGCTAATTTCAGTGGCGTTTGACCACCGTACTGAACAATCACCCCTTTCGGCTGTTCGATGCGAACGATCTCTAACACATCTTCCAGTGTCACGGGTTCGAAATAGAGGCGGTCAGACGTGTCATAGTCTGTTGAAACCGTTTCTGGGTTACAGTTGACCATGATGGTTTCATAACCATCTTCACGCAGCGCTAATGAAGCGTGTACGCAGCAGTAGTCGAATTCGATACCTTGTCCGATACGGTTTGGACCGCCACCTAATACCATGATTTTTGGTTTATCATTGTTCGGATTGGATTCGCATTCGTCTTCATAAGTGGAGTACATGTATGCAGTGTCGGTTGCAAACTCAGCCGCACAGGTATCTACACGCTTATAAACCGGATGTAAATCATAGCCTTGACGTAACTTACGTAATTCCGCTTCAGACACACCCACTAAACTTGCTAAGCGCGCATCCGCAAAACCTTTGCGCTTCAGTTGGCGTAAGAAATCTTTAGTCAGACCGTTGATACCTAACTCTGCCACTTCGTTTTCTAAACGCACCAGCTCTTCAATTTGCACTAAGAACCAGCGGTCGATATTGGTCAGGTTGAAGATACCATCGATAGATAGGCCTGCGCGGAATGCATCAGCGATGTACCAAATACGGTCAGAGCCCGCATCTTTCAGTTCGCGACGAATGCGAGTTAACGATTCTGGGTCGTCCTGGCTCACTTTCGGGTCGAAGCCAGTTGCGCCCACTTCCAGTCCACGCAGCGCTTTTTGCATAGATTCTTGGAATGTGCGACCGATAGCCATCACTTCACCCACTGATTTCATTTGGGTGGTCAGACGGTCATTGCTGCCTGCGAATTTCTCGAAGTTAAAGCGAGGAATTTTGGTTACAACGTAGTCGATAGATGGCTCAAATGACGCAGGAGTACGACCTCCTGTGATGTCATTCATCAGCTCATCAAGGGTGTAACCGACTGCTAATTTGGCAGCGATTTTAGCGATTGGGAAGCCCGTTGCTTTTGACGCGAGTGCGGATGAACGAGAAACACGTGGGTTCATCTCGATAACAATTAAGCGACCATCTTTCGGGTTAACCGCGAACTGAACGTTAGAACCCCCAGTTTCAACACCGATTTCACGCAGTACTGCCATCGAGGCATCACGCATGATTTGATATTCTTTATCTGTCAGTGTTTGCGCAGGCGCGACGGTGATGGAGTCACCAGTGTGAATTCCCATTGCGTCGAAGTTTTCAATGGAGCAGACGATGATGCAGTTATCTTTCTTATCGCGTACCACTTCCATTTCGTACTCTTTCCAACCAATTAACGACTCATCGATTAACAATTCGTTAGTTGGGGATAAATCTAAGCCTCGAGTACAGATTTCTTCAAATTCTTCGCGGTTATACGCAATACCGCCACCGGAACCCCCCATTGTGAACGATGGACGAATGATACACGGGAAACCAACATCATCAGCGACGGCGTTAGCTTCTTCCATTGTGTGTGCGATACCTGAACGTGCTGTGCCTAAACCGATTTTTTTCATCGCTTTATCAAAGCGTTGACGGTCTTCTGCTTTATCAATCGCGTCCGCAGTCGCACCAATCATGGTCACGCCAAATTCAGCCAGTACACCTTGACGCTCAAGCTCAAGGGCGCAGTTCAGCGCGGTTTGTCCACCCATGGTTGGTAATACTGCATCTGGGCGCTCTTTTTCAATGATTTTACGTACCACTTCCCAGTGAATTGGCTCGATGTAGGTTGCATCCGCCATTTCTGGGTCAGTCATGATAGTTGCTGGGTTCGAGTTCACCAGAATAACGCGGTAGCCTTCTTCTCTCAGCGCTTTACACGCTTGCGCACCTGAATAGTCAAACTCACACGCTTGGCCGATAACAATCGGGCCCGCACCGAGGATCAGAATGCTTTTAATATCTGTACGTTTTGCCATTTTCTTGCTCCCGATTATTTTGCGTTTGAACGTGGTGTGTTTTGACGGTATTCGTTGATTAAATCAATGAAGTGGTCAAAAAGACCTGCGGCATCATGAGGACCAGAACTGGCTTCTGGGTGACCTTGGAAACTGAATGCCGGTTTGTCTGTGCGATGGATGCCTTGTAAGGTGCCATCAAACAGCGATTTGTGTGTCACACGCAATGTGTCGGGTAGTGTGGATTCATCAACCGCAAAACCGTGGTTTTGAGCAGTGATCATCACCACGTCTTTGTCTAAATCTTTAACTGGGTGGTTAGCACCGTGGTGACCAAACTTCATCTTCATGGTATTCGCGCCGCTTGCTAATGCCAGCAATTGGTGACCTAAGCAGATGCCAAATACTGGAATTTCAGTTTTTAAGAATTCTTGGATAGCGTTGATAGCGTAGTCACAAGGGGCTGGGTCGCCAGGGCCGTTTGATAAGAAAATCCCATCTGGGTTCATCGCTAACACCGTTTCTGCTGGCGTTGTTGCTGGAACTACGGTTAAGCGGCAACCACGGTCAACTAACATACGCAGAATATTACGCTTTGCACCAAAATCGTAAGCAACGACGTGTAATGGCAGCTCATCTTCTTTACTTGCAGCAGGTTGCCCTTCTTCTAAGTTCCAAGAGCGTTGAGTCCAGCTGTAAATCTCTTTGGTGCAAACTTCTTTTGCTAAATCTAAACCATTTAAACCTGAGAAGCTGCGTGCTTTTTCTAAAGCCATCGCCGCATCTGGGTTATCCCCTGCGATGATACAACCGTTTTGTGCGCCTTTTTCTCTTAACAAGCGAGTTAGTTTGCGCGTGTCGATATCCGCGATAGCCACCACATTGTGGCGTTTCAGATATTCAGACAAGCCTTCCTGACCACGAAAGTTACTGTAGATTAATGGTAAGTCGCGAATGATAAGGCCTTGAGCATGTACGTTAGGAGATTCTTCGTCATCAGCATTAGTGCCGACATTACCAATATGGGGATAAGTGAGAGTAACAATTTGGCGGGAATAGGAAGGGTCAGTAATTATTTCTTGATATCCGGTCATTGAAGTATTGAAAACGACTTCTCCAATAGCGGCCCCTTCAGCACCAATGGCGCGCCCGTGGAATTGGGTTCCGTCTTCCAGAACCAATATAGCTGACTTAATCAAAACATCCTCCGGAGAATAATCAATCATATTTTTTGCATATTAATTCAGATTTTGCGATCTAAATCAATGCCAAAATGAGTTTTTAAGCAAATTTTTGGCAAATTGCGCGCATTCTAATGATGGGATAGAGTCTTGTCTAGAAAAAAATGCATTTTTTTCACTTTTAGCTTACTTTTTTGCATTCTTACCTGTTTTTTCTATAGAAGGCTAATGAAATAACTATTCATGGGTAAAAAAGCAAACGGTTAATAGCGAAGAAAAGTGCAAAATGGATAATAGCGCAGACAAGGGAGGATCTAAAGTGCAATTTTTGAGTAAAAGAGAGACAAAACAGCACAAAGACAATGAAAAACAAGAGCAACAATTAGATTAAACAAACAAACAATTATAAACCAGAGACTTCAAATGAAGCCATCTGATTTTAAACAAGAAATTATTTTATAAAAAACTACAAATTATCAAGATTAAGGACATCTTTCATATTGTATAGGCCATCTTTCTTGCCATTAACCCAAGACGAGGCTCTTATCGCACCTTTAGCAAAGGTCATACGACTGGAAGCCTTGTGACTTATTTCTACACGTTCGCCAATATCAGCAAACATCGCAGTGTGCTCACCAACAATATCGCCAGCACGTACCGTAGCAAAACCAATCGTGCCCGGTTCACGCTCTCCGGTATAACCTTCACGTGCATACACCGCGCACTCTTTCAAATCTTTTCCTAATGCATCCGCGATAGATTCCCCCATCGCCAGTGCAGTACCAGAAGGGGCATCGACTTTATGACGATGATGCGCTTCAATAATTTCAATATCGGTGTAATCTCCCATCACTTTCGCCGCTTTTTCCAGTAATTTCAGCACCAGATTTACACCAACGCTAAAGTTGGCAGCGAAGACAATTGGGATAGATTTTGCAGCTTCTGCAATCGCCAGTTTTCCTTGTTCATCAAACCCTGTAGTTCCGATGACCATGCCTTTTTGGTGAGATTGACAGAATGCTAAGTACTGTAAGGTGCCTTCAGGGCGAGTGAAATCAATCAGTACATCAAAATCATTAACCACGGAATTTAGATCGCTAACGACTTTCACACCAATTAGCCCAATTCCCGCCAGTTCACCCGCATCTGTGCCAATAAGCGAAGAGCCTTCACGCTCAATGGCTGCGCCAAGTTGAATTCCGTTTTGCTCTTGTGCTGCTTGAATTAATTGGCGCCCCATGCGCCCACCCGCACCGACAATCGCAACGCGTACAGTTGAATCTGCCATTTTTGATCCTTTCGTAAATTTTTGAGGCGAAAACCAAAATAAAATCTTGGTTATACCTTAAAGAAACTTGAATCGGGACGCCAGCACTAATCTGGAGATATTAATAAAACCGTAGAGAGGGGGATGATTATCAGAAAAAATTGTATTGGGATGGAATAGAATGCTGAAAAACAGAAAATAGCAGCGGCTACATCAGCCGCTACTATAATAATAAAATCAATGTATTAGTTAATCTCTTTAACGTCCACACGCAACTCTTTTGGCACTTCAAAAACGATATTCTCTTCTCGTCCTTGTAGCTCCACCACGGAGTCTGCACCCAGCTCTTTAAGTCTATCAATCACTTGGCGGACTAAAATATCCGGCGCGGATGCCCCCGCTGTCAATCCGATAATTTTCTTATCTTTTAACCACTCGGTTTGAATATCTTCTGCACCATCAATCAGAAATGCCGCTTTCCCCATTCGAGACGCTAATTCCGCCAAACGGTTTGAGTTGGACGAATTTTTCGAACCGACGACTAACACAATATCGGCTTTCTCTGCTAACTCACGCGCGGCTTCTTGGCGATTCGTGGTTGCATAGCAAATATCGTCTTTACGAGGCCCCACAATATTTGGGAATCGACGGGTGAGCGCATCAATCACATCAGAGGTATCATCCACCGAAAGCGTCGTTTGCGTCATAAAACTCAGGTTGTTTTCATCTTTTACCTGTAGCTTCCAAACGTCTTCTGGGCTTTCAACAAGATACATTCCCCCTTCAGGGTTATTGTATTGCCCCATTGTCCCTTCCACTTCAGGGTGCCCGGCGTGACCGATTAAAATCGCTTCTTTACCTTTACGGCTGGCGCGAGCCACTTCCATATGCACTTTAGTCACTAATGGGCAGGTCGCATCAAATAGCATGGTTAAATCGCGGGAACGGGCTTCTTGACGAATGGCTTGTGAAACGCCATGCGCTGAGAAAATCAGAATAGAGCCATCAGGAACTTCAGAGATTTCTTCAATGAAGATAGCGCCACGCTGGCGTAAATCATCAACCACATAGCGGTTATGTACCACTTCATGGCGAACGTAAATCGGTGCGCCATAAATTTCTAAGGCACGTTCAACAATACTGATTGCACGGTCAACACCCGCACAAAATCCACGAGGATTAGCCATTAATATTTGCATGGTGACTCTCCAATTGTGGGTCTATTTCTAGAACTTCAATTTCAAAGGTGATTTGTTGCTCAGCAAGAGGATGGTTAAAATCAACAGTAATTGATTCCCCTTCGATAGCTTTCACGACGCCCGGCATTTCGCTCCCATTCATGCCCGTAAACAGCATGATGGTACCAATTTCAGGGATCCCCGTTTCCATAAAATCACGCAATGAAAAATATTGCACTAAGTCTGGATTATGTTTCCCGAATACCGTATCCCCTGCTAAGGAAAATGTTTTCTTTTCACCTGCAGATAGCCCAATCAGTTGGGCTTCTAATTCTGGCGACAGTGAATCATTTCCAAGAGCAAACAACGCAGGCTTTCCTTGTGCGTGAGAAGAATCCGCCGTGGAGCCATCTTCTAATTTCAGAGTGAAATGCAGTAAAACAGAACTCTGCGCCTGTATTTGAGTAGACATAATCTAAACCTGTTTTTTATCATAAAGTTCAGCCCGACTATCGTCGGGCTGAGATGATTAATATGCAATATTGGGTTTTATCAACCTATCGCGCTATCTGTTCTATTTAGCATCTTGCTGTTTGGGTTTATCCGGCAAAAAGCCTTCAAAAATCACCAACGCCGCACCGATACAAATGGCCATATCCGCCAAGTTGAAGGTCGGCCAGTGCCAGTTGCCAACATAAAAATCAATGTAGTCAACCACAAAGCCATGCACTAAACGGTCAAATAAATTACCGATCGCACCACCAATAATTAACGCATAAGCAATATTGCTCAGGCGTTTTTTCACACTTTGACGATACATCATCACCATTAACGTAATGGAGATGGCAATAGCTATTCCAGCAAAGAACCAGCGCTGCCAGCCGCCTTTATCCGCCAGAAAACTGAATGCCGCACCAAAGTTTTGAGCGTACATAAGGTTAAAGTACGGAATTAAAGGGTGTGGGTCGTACAGAGTTAGCTCTTTTAAGACCAATTGCTTAATTGCTAAATCTGCAACGATAATCACAACCGTCAGCCACAGCCAACGCAAACCAGTAGAACAAATAGGTGTCTTCATTAAGCAAACTTACGTAATTCACCGTTTCCGGCTACGTTAGTCACACAGCGACCACAGATTTCAGGTTGTTCTGCCGCTGCACCAATATCACTTGCATAATGCCAGCAACGAGGACATTTTTCCCCAGCCGCTTTACTGAAAGCAATTTTCAGGCCTTTCAGTTCACTGTCTTGTGCATCCGCAGGCGCCGTTGCAATATCAGCCACATTCGCTTGAGATGTTAACAGCGCAAAACGCAGTTCATCACCTAAGCTATTTAACTTAGCGGCTAATGTGCTATCTGCATATAACGTTACCGAGGCTTCTAACGAACCACCAATGTGCTTATCTGTACGCGCTTGTTCCAGCACTTTGTTGACTTCACCACGTACGGCTAACAGTTCAGACCAAAAACCATCATTCATCGCTTCTGATTCGTCTAAACCAAACAAACCGTTATACCACTCTTCAGTGAGAACGAACTGAGCGCGTTTGCCAGGTAATTCGTTCCAAATTTCATCAGACGTGAAGGACAGAACCGGTGCAATCCAACGAACCAATGCTTCCACGATATGGAACAGTGCAGTTTGGCAGCTACGGCGAGCAACGCTATCACTTTTCGCGGTGTACTGGCGGTCTTTGATAATATCCAGATAGAACGAGCCCATCTCGATAGAGCAGAAATGCATTAAGCGTTGGATAACACCTAAGAAATCATACTCATCGTACGCTTTCGTAATCTCTTTCTGTGCTTCTAATGCACGACCAACCGCCCAGCGATCTAACACCACCAT
Organism: Providencia sp. PROV202; assembly: GCF_028479565.1. Taxonomy (NCBI): domain Bacteria; kingdom Pseudomonadati; phylum Pseudomonadota; class Gammaproteobacteria; order Enterobacterales; family Morganellaceae; genus Providencia; species Providencia sp. PROV202. The sequence continues at coordinate 104,773 of NZ_JAMPNV010000021.1, forward strand.
ATCTTCTGGTTTCACCATATCAGTTTCTGGGTTGAAACCATTTAAGTTTGCCAGTAAGAAACGCGCGGTATTACGAATACGGCGATAAGAGTCCGCTGCACGTTTTAAAATTTCATCAGATACCGCGATTTCGCCCGTATAGTCAGTTGATGCCACCCACAAGCGCAGGATATCAGCGCCCAGTTTGTTCATCACATCTTGCGGACTAACTGTATTACCTAAAGATTTAGACATCTTACGACCTTGACCATCAACGGTAAAACCGTGGGTCAGAACTTGGCGGTAAGGTGCTTTACCTTTCATCGCAGTAGACAGCATCAGAGAAGACATGAACCAACCACGGTGTTGGTCAGAACCTTCCAAATACATATCCGCAGAGTTGCCATGGAATTCAGGACGGGCATCAACCACAGCAAAGTGGGTCGATCCTGAATCGAACCAAACGTCTAATGTGTCTGGTACTTTACGATAAGTTTCAGCATCAGCGCCCAGCAATTCAGCAGGATCTAAATCCCACCATGCTTGGATACCATCAACTTCAACGCGCTTAGCGACTTCTTCCATCAGCTCTAAAGTACGCGGATGCAGTTCTTCAGTCTCTTTGTGCACGAATAACGACATTGGAGTACCCCAAGTACGTTGACGTGAAATACACCAGTCAGGACGGTTTTCAACCATTGACTCGATACGTGCACGACCCCAACCTGGGATCCACTGAACAATGTCGATCTCTTTCAGAGATTGTTCACGCAGACCGTTTTTATCCATGCCGATAAACCATTGTGGTGTCGCACGGAAAATAACTGGGGTTTTATGGCGCCAGCAGCATGGGTAGCTGTGAGAAATCGCTTTTTTATACATCAGTAAGCCTTTCTCATTCAGGATTTCCAGCACCACATCGTTAGCTTTGAAAATAAATAAACCGTCTAATGTTGGGTAGGTATTTGGTAAAAAGCAGCCATCTGGCCCTACTGGGTTCGCCGTTTCTAAACCATATTTTTGTCCAACAACGTAGTCTTCAGGACCATGGCCTGGCGCTGTATGTACCGCACCTGTACCCGCATCTAGCGTGACGTGGTCGCCTAAAATTGCAGGAACATCAAAGCCCATAAATGGATGCGCGAAACGCAGTAACTCTAATGCGCTACCTTCACACTCGCCTAATACTGTCCATGACTCAATACCGACAGTCTTCATGACTTCTTCAACTAAGTCAGTTGCCAGAATGACTAAATCGCCATTCGCATCCACCAGAGAGTATTTGAACTCTGGGTTCAGAGAGATTGCACGGTTAGCTGGTAACGTCCAAGGCGTTGTTGTCCAGATCACTAAAGATGGCGTTTTATCACTAGATACACCAAATTTTTCGCAAACAGCTTTGCTATCTACAGCAGGGAAGCGAACGTAGATAGATGGAGATGTTTTGTCATAATATTCGACTTCCGCTTCAGCCAATGAAGAACCGCATGCGGTACACCAGTGAACGGGTTTTGCCCCTTTCACTAAATGGCCATTTGCAACGGTTTTCGCCAACGCACGGATGATGTTCGCTTCGGTTTTAAAATCCATGGTCAGGTAAGGTTTGTCCCACTCCCCCAACACACCTAAGCGGATAAAATCAGCTTTTTGCCCTTCAATTTGCTCTTTGGCATATTCACGGCATTTTGCACGAAATTCAGCGGCGGAAACTTTTTCCCCTGGTTTACCTACGATTTGTTCAACTTTGTGTTCAATAGGTAAGCCATGGCAATCCCAACCAGGGATGTATGGGGAATCAAAGCCCGCCAGCCCTTTGGATTTAATAATAATATCTTTGAGAATTTTGTTTACTGAGTGACCAATATGAATACTGCCGTTAGCATACGGAGGACCATCGTGCAGAATAAAGGTTTTCTTGCCCGATTTTGCTTTACGGATTGCCTGATACAAACCTTCTTTGTACCAGCGCTCTAACATCTGTGGTTCGCGTTTAGCGAGATCGCCACGCATTGGGAACCCTGTTTCTGGTAGATTCAGGGTATTTTTATAGTCACTCATCGATTCTCAGTTCCAATTTTCCGCTAAATTATCTGATTCCAATTGCTGCGAGATACTCTCTGGCTGCAACTACATCATTAGCAATTTGCTCCTTCAGCGCGTCCAACGAAGCAAACCGCTGTTCGTCACGTAATTTTTTACGTAACACAACATCAATATGACGCCCATATAAATCCATATGTGCATCAATCAGATGGACTTCTAACTGGGTACCTTTTCCAGATACCGTTGGGCGTGTGCCAATGTTTGCCACGCCCGGTACAGGCTTATCGCCCAGACCATGAACTTCTACAGCATACACGCCAGTCACGGGTGTGACTAAACGTTTTAACGGTAGGTTTGCTGTCGGAAAACCTATCGTACGACCTAGCTGATTACCGTGAACCACACGCCCACTAATGCGGTATGTGTGACCTAATAAATTTTCAGCTAATGTCAGATCATTGTTTTGTATCGCTTTACGGATTGCAGTGCTGCTGACGCGCACACCAGAATCACAAAAGCTTTCTGTGTCTGCGACTTCAAAACCAAACTTTTGACCGGCTTGCTGTAAAAAAGAAAAATCACCCATCCGATTTTTTCCGAACCGGAAATCATCACCGATGGCGAGATATTTCACACCGAGTTTGTCAACTAACAAGTCAGACACAAAAGCATCGGGTGTTAATGAGGCAAAATGCTGGTTAAATTCCACACATAACAGATAATCGACCCCGCTATCAGCAAGGTACTTCACTTTATCTCTTAGGCGTGTCAAACGCGCAGGAGCCTTATCACCCGTAAAAAATTCAAGGGGTTGTGGTTCAAAGATCATCACAACAGTTGGTAAACCTAACTGTTTACCCTTGAGCTTCAAATTTTGAAGTAATACTTGGTGCCCACGATGAACACCATCAAAATTACCAATAGTCAGTACGCAACCATGATGGTACGACCGGATATTTTGTATACCGCGAATTAGCTCCATAACTGGCTCAATACCGAGGAAATTGCAGGATTATACCTTGTACGACGCATAAGGTTAACCTAAGTTCGTAAAAGCTTTCATTAAACCCTATTTTTTTGATCACTACACTATTTAATCAGATGATTTTACACTGCTAAGCATCTTTCTGCACGACACTGCGCTGCTGAATCTGATCATTGTCGATAGGTAAATCAAAAAAGTTTGGATAACCAATAGATTATCAATACAACAAATTGGCGCGGAGATCTCTAAAAATATTTAATTTTTATAGTTTTCTTATCATCCATTTTGTATAACAAACCCAAGTGTATAAAAAACACTCTATTTATAATTCAATTTCATCTTGATGCACGTTTGATATCACTAAAAAAATTTTTTCTGAAAAATGATTTAAAATATCTTCTATCAATTATGCTTTTTTTCACGCGCAGATCTGTATTCTTCTGATATTTGCTGATAGAATCTTGCACCATTCACAACGCATTGACATCGAAGTACACGATGTTTATTTGCACAAATCCATTGACAAATGAAGGGCGAAAGGGCATATTCCTTGACCTTTAAATTGTCCTCAATAGAATACATTTGGGAGTTGGACCTTGGCTAATATCAAATCAGCTAAGAAACGTGCCGTTCAATCAGAGAAACGTCGCCAGCACAACGCTAGCCGTCGCTCTATGGTACGTACTTTTATTAAGAAAGTTTACCTTGCTATCGCTGCAGGCGATAAAGAAGCAGCTCAGAAAGCATTCAATGACATGCAACCTCTTGTTGATCGCCACGCTAGCAAAGGCCTGATCCACAAAAACAAAGCAGCACGTCATAAAGCTAACTTAGTTGCTCAAATCAAAGCAATGTAATTTCGCTTCTTGATTATAAAAAACCGGCTTAGGCCGGTTTTTTTGTCTGCTAATTTCTTGCCTTACACTTTCGTGCTCTAAACTTTCTGTTCTAAATTATCGAACGGCGCTGAAAATAACTCAGAAAAATCTTTGTTGCAGACACGTTGTACTGCTGGGTGCTGGATCATTCTTTCCGCAAAAATCACGTAATACTCTTCTTTAACGCTATCTAAGCGGCCAATTTCTTGCACTTCATTATCAGCAAAAATGTCTTTTGCATATAAAGATGGCGCCACAAAAATTGCATTGTGATACATCCCGAATGCTTTCATTAATGCTGCATCATCAAACTCACCAAGTACTTCAACTTGCAGGTTTTTATTGCGGATCCATGTTAATAAATGGCGGCCTAACATCGAACGACGCCCTGGAATTAATAATCTGCGCTCTTCTAGACATTCAGGAAATGGTTTCTTCGGTACTGGATGACGGCAGAAAAAACTGACGCTGCATTCGCCTAATTTAACGGAGAACAAGCCCTCTTGCTGTGAAGAGTCCACAGGGCAATCCGACAAAATCATATCCAGCTTGTGCTGGCTCAATTGCTCTAATAACAGCTCATGAGTCGATTCAAAGCAACGTAAATGAATTTGCTCATGTTCGACAACTGCCGTTTCTAGTACACGACTGACTAAACGTTTCGATAATGCGTCAGCCACACCCACATCAAACAGCAGGTTAGATTCTCGGCTGTAGTTGACGATATCCAACATTTCTTGGCTGAGCATAAACATTTTGTCAGCATAACGAAAAATCAGTTGTCCCAGCTCAGAAGGCACTAGCCCTCGACCTTGGCGTTTAAATAATTTTCCACCTAACCGTTCTTCGAGTGCTTTAATTTGCCCAGTAATTGTCTGTGGAGTCAGGTAAAGAGCCTCAGCAGCACCGACAACAGAGCCTTCTTTGCAAACATGCCAGAAATAGTAAAGGTGGTTAAAATTAAGATGTGAAACCCGCATATCGATTCCTTTTGTATCGCCAATAATGACCGCAGTACCTAATGACCACAGTACATACTGACCATACGCTTTACCCGTACCCCGTAATCGGGAGTTATAAGTTAAAATACCCGCAGTATGCAACTCATACCGCGGGCATATCATAGAAGATTAACTCGAAAATTCTTACTAATAATTACGTCTATTATGTTTATTTTGCATCGCTGTGCGAAACTTTTGGTTTCGGTAACACTACCCTTAACATAAAGTACCCTAACAATGCTGCTGTTGTTGAACCGATTAAAATACCCAGTCTCGAGTAGGTACTATACACTTCATCAAGCCCTTCAAACGCTAGGCCTGTGATAAAAATAGACATAGTAAAACCGATACCACAAAGCACAGAAACAGCAAACACTTGCTTCAAGTTAATCGATGCTGGCAATTTAGCCAACCCTACTTTTACCGAAATCCAACTAAATAAGAAAATACCGACTGGTTTGCCCAGTATCAAACCCGCTGCGACGCCAAGTGGTAATGGGCTCATTAAGCCATCAAGAGTGACGCCATTGAGCTGTACGCCTGAATTTGCAAATGCAAAGATAGGCAAAATGAGATAAACAACCCAAGGGTGCAGCACATGCTCTAACTCTTCCGACGGTTTTGTATTATTAGTCCCTCTTAATGGAATTAAGAAACCAACAATCACTCCCGCTAGAGTGGCATGAACACCTGATTTCAAAATACAGACCCACAAGATTAAGCCAATCACTAAGTAAGCTGCGGTGTTTTCAACTCGTCGCCAGTTCATTAGGCAGAGAATTGCCACACACAGTGCTGCTAAACTCAATGCGACGACAGAAACTGAGCTCGTATAGAAAAAGGCAATAATCACAATGACACCAAGATCATCAATGATAGCTAATGCCAATAAAAACACTTTGAGCTCCGTAGGAACACGCTTACCTAATAACGCCATCACACCCAACGCAAATGCAATATCTGTTGCTGCAGGGATAGCCCACCCTTGACGAGTAATATCATCAGCACCATTAAACGCTAAGTAAACTAACGCTGGTGCAATCATTCCCCCCACAGCTGCAATTGCTGGAAATATCGCTTTATCACGTCCTGCCAGGGATCCTTCTAATAACTCGCGCTTTACCTCTAAACCAACAACCAGGAAAAACACGGCCATTAAGAAATCATTAATCCATAGAATCAGAGGCTTATCTAATTCAAATGTTGAGATTTTAATAGCTACCGGAATATCTAAAAATTGCTGATAAGCTCCCTGTAATGGCGTATTAGCCATTATTAAAGCGACAATGGCAGCAATAATTAGGAGTAGCCCTCCTGCTGCTTCTAACTTTAAAAATTTACGAATAATTGCTGTCATATGAATAACCTCAAAAAATATTTTTGAATGTTAATATTATGATAATCATTAATTCGTAAAAAATCGTTTATTTATCCATTAATGATCGTAATTTCCGAGTATTTAACAATCGAGATCACGACGAATGATAATAAATCGTTAATTTAACTATAGGTGACTATTCTAAAAACCAACAATAAATTTACTGAGTAAAGCGCTTTAAAAATTCAACTTTTTTAGAGACTAATGAAAAATGACCATTATCGATAGTCCAAAAAATCGTTTATTTTTTTATTTTCGAAGCCCTTCGCAAAAATAAAAGTACCTGCCCTCTCTTCCTTGCGTGCCTCTTCATAAAAAAGGCGCTTTATGTGATACTCGACCCCCCTTAGGCAATCACTATCTCTCTATATTATGTCCCTATACGTTCTGCTTTCTGTGCTGTTTGCCGCGTTTTGCCATGCCAGTTGGAATGCTCTGGTGAAATTTGGTAATGACCGCTTCTTTGGTTTGGTGATGATTGCCGTTTTTTCTGGGGTTTTAACTATTCCAGCCCTCTTTTGGTTTGGGCTACCGTCTCCTGATGCCGTCCCATGGTTAGCTTTGTCAGTACTATTTCACATCGGTTATATCTATTTTCTCAGCCAAGCATACAACCATGGTGATCTCAGCCAGATTTACCCTATTTCTCGCGGCTCAGCCCCGTTAATCACCGCGTTATTAAGTATTGTTTTATTTAATGAATCCTTACCATTTATGAGTTTTGTAGGGATTGTTTTTATTATTTCAGGGGTGGTAGCCATCGCGTTTGCAGGTCGAAAATTCTCTTTGAACATCAAAGGTAAAGCCCTTATCTTTGCGCTGTGTACCGCCTTCTTTACCGCCTGTTATACCCTCTCGGATGGATATGGCGCGAGAGCCAGCCAAGATCCTGTTGTTTATACCCTATGGCTGTTTTTATTAAATGGCGCAGTACTCGCCATTCCCGGAGTGATGAAATACAAACGTTCGCTACTGCACGGATTTAGACAATATTGGCGCTCAGGTTTACTTGGTGGATTAATGCAGCTAATCAGTTACGGCATCGCAATCTGGGCAATGAGCCAAGCGCCAATCGTACTCGTTGCTGCTATTCGCGAAACTAGCGTCCTTTTCGCTATGTTTCTTTCCATTGTATTTCTTAAAGAGAAATTTAATGGAATGCGAGTCTTCGCCTGTATTGTCATCTTACTTGGGGTGTTACTGGCGAAACTATCCAGTTAAGATAGTGGTGCTTAGAATATGAGTTTTACATCTTATATTTGATACCCATAATATTTGATACCAATAACTTTTAGCCCTATTTTTCATTGAGTCATGAGGTAAGAATGACATTACTCCGATCTCTCGTTGCCATGTCGATGATGGCAGCACCTATCGCGGCACTTGCCACCACTCCAGCGGATTTAATGATTGTTGATGGTACCGTTTTGACGATGGATACCAATAATCAAGTTATTGAGAATGGAACCGTTGTTATTGATAAAAATAAAATTATCGCAGTCGGTGGCCCTGAGCTTGCCACGCAATATACCGCAAAAAAACAGCTAAATGTTGATGGCGATATAGTCATGCCTGGGTTAATCAATACCCATACTCACGCATCAATGACCGTTTTTCGTTCCCTTGCTGACGATGTCCCCGACCGTTTGCACCGCTATATCTTCCCATTAGAGAGCAAGATGGTTTCCCGTGAGATGGTGCGAGTAGGCGCTAACTTAGCCAATGTCGAGATGGTCAAAGGTGGTGTCACGACTTACGTGGATATGTTCTATTTCGAAGACGAGGTTGCAAAAACTGTCGATAAAATTGGTATGCGTGCGATCCTTGGGGAATCTGTGATCAAATTCCCTGTTGCTGATGCTAAAAATGCAGATGAAGGTATCGCTTATGCCGTGAATTTTATCAACCAATACAAAGACCACCCTCGCATTACGCCAGCTTTTGCTCCTCACGCACCTTATACCAACACCACTGAGCATCTACAAAAAATCGCTAAGCTTTCTCAAGAACTTAATGTTCCAGTGATGATCCACTTAGCAGAAACCGATCGAGAACAGGAAGAAATTGCCAAACGTACTGGCGGCAAAAGCCCGGTTCAATATATGGCAGATATCGGCGCCCTGAATAACAAAGTGATTGCCGCTCATGCCATTATGGTTGATGAAACCGATATCGACCTGCTCAAACAGTATGATGTCGGTGTGGCTCATAATGTCAGTGCGAATACCAAATCAGCTAAAGGTGTTGCTCCAGTGACTGCAATGTTAGCAAAAGGAGTTCGTGTAGGCTTAGGAACCGATGGCCCGATGTCCAGCAATACCTTAACGACCATGAACGAACTAAATTTGGTGGGTAAAATTCATAAGCTCGAAAATAAAGATAGAGCTGCAATGCCGCCCATTACCGTGGTTGAATTAGCGACCAAAGGCTCCGCGAAAGCCATTCACATGGAAGATAAGTTAGGCTCTTTAGAAGCGGGGAAATTGGCGGATATCATCGTTGTCGATACAAAATCACCCAATATGGTACCGATGTATAGCCCTTATGCCGCACTGGTTTATGGGGCGAATGCTTCCAATGTGCGCCATACCATTGTGGACGGAAATCTATTAATGGAAGACCGCAAAGTGCTCACCGTTGATGAGAATGCGATTGTGAAAGAAGCCCTACAATTTGCTGATCAAGTTCGTAAAACCGTGGTTGCTAGCGGTGAAACAGTGAAATAAAAAAATGGCTGATTCAGTATTTCACTGGATCAGCCATGATTCTTAACTTAGCGATCAACCATTATTTATTGGTTAAATCATCAAAGAATTTTTTCACGCCATCTAAGAAGCGTTTTGAACGTGGGCTATTTTTCTCGCCACCCGTACCGCCTAACGACTCACCAAACTCTCTGAGTAACTCTTTTTGTTTCTCATTCAATTTGACTGGGGTTTCAACAACAATGTGACACATTAAGTCACCTTGCATACCACCACGTACTGACTTCACGCCCTTACCTTTCATACGGAACGTTTTGCCTGTTTGGGTTTCCGCAGGAATTTTCAGTTTAACACGACCATCCAGGGTTGGGACTTCAATTTCGCCACCCAGCGCTGCTGCCGCAAAGTTGATTGGCACTTCGCAATGTAAGTTATTACCATCACGCTCAAAAATATCGTGAGGTAAAACATGCATTTGAACGAATAAATCCCCTGCTGGTGCACCATTCGCGCCGGCTTCACCTTCACCGGATAAACGAACGCGATCCCCCGTATCAACCCCTGCTGGGATCTTAACGGATAAGGTTTTGTATTTCTCAACGCGACCTTGGCCATGACATTTGTTGCATGGGTCTTTGATGACTTTCCCGCGACCATGACAGGTTGGGCAAGGTTGTTGTACCGAGAAGAAACCTTGACGCATGTGTACTTGGCCCATACCGTGACAGGTTTGGCACGTATCTGCGCTAGTACCCGGTTTTGCACCGCTACCGTGGCACACGTCACAGCTTTCAAGCGTTGGAATACGGATCTCTTTGGTCACTCCACGGACTGCTTCTTCAAGAGTCAGTTCCATGTTGTATTGCAGATCAGAACCACGGCTTGGGCGCTGTTGACGACGACCGCCACCAAAGATGTCACCGAAGATGTCACCAAAAATATCACTGTTGAAATCGCCGCCACCAAAGCCGCCGAATCCACCGCCGCCGCCCATACCGCCTTGCTCAAACGCAGCATGACCATATTGGTCGTAAGCGGCACGTTTTTGCTCATCGGACAGGATTTCGTAAGCTTCTTTTATCTCTTTAAATTTCTCTTCAGATTCATCTTTGTTTTCCTGATTACGGTCAGGATGGTATTTCATTGCTAAGCGCTTGTACGCTCGCTTGATGTCTTTATCTGAAGCATTTTTTTCGAGGCCTAGAACCTCATAAAAATCTCTTTTCGCCATTTATTTTTCCCTTAACATGCAGACACGGGCGCAGAGTTCCCTCAACGCCCGTGTCCGGTATCAGTCACTATTTAACATTATTGCGATAGTCACTGCGCCCGCTAAGGGCCTTATTTTTTGTCTTTGTCGTTAACTTCTTCGAATTCAGCGTCAACTACATCGTCATCTTTCTTCGCTTCTGCACCTGCACCCGCAGCGCCCGCTTGAGCTTGTTGCTGTGCAATTTCCAGAAGTTTCGCCGATGCCGTTACCAGCGCTTGGATTTTCGCTTCAATTTCAGCTTTATCTTCACCTTTAGAAGCCGCTTCTAATTCTGAAGTTGCTTTCTCGATGTTCGCTTTATCTTCAGCTGGTAATTTATCGCCTGCTTCTTCGATTTGTTTACGAGTACCGTGAATCAGTTGGTCTGCTTGGTTACGAACCTGAACTAACTCTTCAAATTTACGGTCTGCTTCAGCGTTAGCTTCTGCATCACGTACCATTTTTTCGATTTCTTCGTCGTTCAGACCAGAAGACGCCTTAATGGTGATGTTTTGCTCGCGGCCGCTGTTTTTGTCTTTAGCAGAAACGTGCAGGATACCATCCGCATCGATGTCAAAAGTCACTTCGATTTGTGGCATACCGCGTGGCGCAGCTTGAATACCATCTAAGTTAAACTGACCCAGTGATTTGTTATCACTCGCACGTTTACGCTCACCTTGCAGTACGTGAATGGTCACGGCTGCTTGGTTATCTTCCGCAGTAGAGAACACTTGGCTGTGTTTAGTTGGGATTGTGGTGTTCTTCGAAATTAACGAAGTCATCACGCCACCCATGGTTTCAATACCTAAAGACAGTGGAGTTACGTCAAGTAACAGAACGTCTTTAACATCACCGGCTAACACACCGCCTTGCACTGCAGCACCCATTGCAACGGCTTCGTCTGGGTTCACGTCTTTACGTGGCTCTTTACCGAAGAAATCAGCAACAACTTTCTGAACCATTGGCATACGAGTCTGACCACCAACTAAGATAACGTCGTTGATGTCACCTACGCTTAAACCAGCATCTTGCAGAGCAACTTTAACTGGCTCCATAGAACGTTTAACTAAATCTTCTACCAGTGACTCCAGTTTTGCACGAGTCACTTTGATGTTCATGTGTTTTGGACCTGTCGCATCCGCAGTGATGTATGGCAGGTTAACGTCAGTTTGTTGAGCAGAAGACAGCTCAATTTTTGCTTTTTCAGCAGACTCTTTCAGACGTTGCATTGCCAGTGGATCGTTACGCAGATCAACACCTTGTTCTTTCTTAAACTCATCAACTAAGTAGTTGATTAAACGAGTATCGAAGTCTTCACCACCTAAGTGAGTGTCACCGTTGGTTGCCAGAACTTCATACGTTTTTTCGCCATCAACTTCATCGATTTCGATGATTGATAAGTCGAATGTACCACCACCTAAGTCGTAAACCGCGATAGTACGGTTGCCAACTTCTCTATCTAAACCGTAAGCCAGTGCAGCTGCTGTTGGTTCGTTGATGATACGTTTTACTTCTAAACCAGCGATACGACCCGCATCTTTGGTTGCTTGACGCTGAGCATCGTTAAAATAAGCTGGAACAGTGATAACCGCTTCAGTTACTGGTTCACCCAGATAGTCTTCCGCTGTTTTCTTCATTTTTTTCAGCACTTCAGCAGAAACTTGTGGCGGTGCCATTTTTTGGCCTTTCACATCTAACCACGCATCACCGTTATCAGCCGCTACAATTTTGTATGGCATGATAGATACGTCGCGCTGAACTTCTTCGTCTTGGAAACGACGACCGATCAAACGTTTGATCGCAAATAATGTATTTTCTGGGTTAGTGACAGCCTGACGTTTTGCTGGCTGACCAACTAAAATTTCACCATCTTGTGTATATGCAATGATGGAAGGAGTAGTTCTATCACCCTCGCTGTTCTCAAGAACACGCGCAGTAGTGCCATCCATAATTGCAACGCATGAGTTAGTTGTACCTAAATCGATACCAATAATTTTACCCATTTAAAACGCCTCCAAAGGAATTCTTTTCATTTAATTTCGATATCAATCTATATAAGGCTCAATATTTCATTTTCAAGGGAGTTTTTACTTCAACCTTGATTTTTTTTGCAACCTTACATCTTTTGCAATTCGCAATAATTTAGATTGATAACTGTTGATGTCTTAAAGATGGGGTCACAAATTCATTCATCAAGGGGGAAAACTAAAAAAGTTTTACATTTAATGCAAAAAAACCCGTCTCTTGATCATTGTTTCGACAATTAAAACTGCGTATTATGCGCCTCCCCGTCCTACGGGGCTACAAATATTCATTATATCTATTTGATTTTTAAATACTTTACCAGAGGTTATATGCAATCTAGTTCGCTTGCCAATCCAGGCCCACTCGGTTTATTGGGCTTTGGTATGACAACAATCCTGCTGAATATTCACAATGCAGGCTTTTTCCCTCTCTCATCTGTAATTTTAAGTATGGGAATTTTCTATGGTGGTATCGCGCAAGTGATTGCTGGGCTTATTGAATATAAAAAAGGCAATACGTTCGGCGCAACTGCATTTACCTCTTATGGCTTCTTTTGGCTTGCGTTAGTCGGTCTGCTGTTTTTACCGACCATGGGATTAGCCGAAGCAACTGACCCTGCGTTTTTAGGGATGTTCCTGCTTTTATGGGGGATCTTTACTTTCTTTATGTTCTTAGGCACCTTCAAAGCAAATTTCGTACTGCAATTTATTTTCGGCAGCTTAACCGTACTGTTTGCAATGTTAGCGGTGGGTAATTTAACCAACGATGCCACGCTGCTTCAATATGCGGGCTATGAAGGAATTATCTGCGGTGCGAGCGCGTTCTATCTGGCTGTCGCAGAGATCTTAAATGAGCAATATGGCAGAACGATCCTGCCAATTGGTCAGCGCAGCTAAGTTTATATACGGCTAAGTTGATAGACCGTTAAGCTAAATAGGCAGAAAGAAAACTGTAACAAGAATTATCAGGCAGACATGACGCTCTGCCTGATTTTTTAGAAGGGATTACACGGCAGTGCGAATAGCCGACTTTGGCCGGAAAGCTTTAACGACGCTTTCGTCCGTTTCAATATAAGGGCCATCGAGTAATTGAATACAGTATGGCACACTAGCAAAAATGCCTGATACCAGCACATTTCCTTCTTTATCTTTCAGCCCTTCTAAGGTTTCAGCAATCGCCTTTGGCTGTCCCGGTAAGTTTAAAATCAGTGACTGATTGCGGATCACGCCAACTTGGCGAGATAAAATCGCCGTTGGCACGAACTTCAGGCTAATTTGGCGCATCTGCTCACCAAAGCCAGGCATTTCGCGATCGGCAACCGCAAGCGTTGCATCCGGAGTGACATCGCGGCGAGCAGGCCCCGTACCACCAGTGGTCAGGACTAAATGACATGAAAATTCATCCACCAGCTCACACAACGTTTGCTCTATCATGACTTGCTCATCAGGGATCAAACGAGTTTCTAAACGAAAAGGGGTGGTAATGGTTTTCGTTAGCCACTCTTCCAGTGCTGGGATCCCTTTATCTTCGTAGATACCGCCTGAAGCACGATCAGAAACCGATACCAGACCTATGCGCAACTCATTCATACAAACCTCAAAAATTAATCATTAAAATTCGTTCATTTGGCGAGAAAATACTAACTCAATTAATACCAAGCCAATAATGATAAACATGGTGCATCATACCATGAGGTCGAATGCCTGACAGCGTCGTGTTTGTGTCGAAATGTGGAATTGAGAGTTTAATCAATGAAAAAACAGCATAAAAAAACCCAGCCGATTGACTGGGTTTTCTAAGAAAAAAGAAATTACAGCAGAGCTGCGATCATTTTTTCCAGTTTTTCTTGGTCTACAGCAAACTTACGGATACCGTCAGACAGTTTATCAACCGCCATTGGATCTTGGTTATGCTGCCAGTAGAACTCAGCTTCAGTCAGTTTAGCGCCTGGCTCTTGAGTTTTACCTTCATCTTTCAGTTTACAAACCAATTCGCCTTGTGATTCAGACAGCTCTTTCAGCAGTGCTGGAGAGATAGTCAGGCGGTCACAACCTGCCAGCTCAATGATTTCACCCACGTTACGGAAGCTTGCGCCCATCACGACGGTTTTATAACCATGTGCTTTATAGAAGTTGTAGATTTCAGTCACAGAAACCACGCCTGGATCTTCATGTGCAGCAAACTCTTTTTTATCTGTGTTTGCTTTGTACCAGTCAAGGATACGACCTACGAATGGAGAGATCAGATAAACACCAGCTTCCGCACAAGCACGCGCTTGAGCAAAAGAGAATAATAAAGTTAAGTTACAGTTGATGCCTTCTTTTTCCAGTTTTTCCGCCGCGCGGATACCCTGCCAAGTAGAGGCTAATTTGATCAAAATGCGATCGTTGCTGATACCAGCTTCGTTGTACATTTTCATCAAACGGCGAGCTTTAGTAATACACGCTTCTTCATCATAAGAAAGACGTGCATCCACTTCTGTTGAAATACGACCTGGGACTAATTTCAGAATTTCCAAACCGATATTAACAGCCAGTTTGTCACATGCATCGACAACTTGTTGTTCACGGTTATTGCTTTGCTTACGCGCCCACTCTACCGCTTCATCAATTAATTTACGGTACTCAGGAATTTGTGCAGCATTTAAAATCAGCGATGGGTTAGTCGTCGCATCTTGTGGTTTGTACAGCTTCATCGCTTCGATGTCGCCAGTGTCGGCAACAACAGTTGTCAGACTACGTAAGGAGGTTAGTTTGTCGGTCATTTCTTTAATCTCGTTGTTATACCCGTCATATTTCAAGTTGTAGGGGTGTTGGCTGCGCTCACTCATCCTAGTCACATACTTGTGTATGCTCCTAGGAATTCGATTTCTTGCCGCCTACCTACCACTTGAACTATTTAGGGTGAACCCGTCATGCTTCAAGTTGTAGGGCTGTTGGCTACGCTGATTAGCCACACATCTGCAACTCAAACTACTTTGTGTATTATTAAGGAATTGAGGCTAGCGCCGCACCGTCCCATGATAATATCACGCATCTACGTTGCTGCAAGCGAGGAAATATCCTTGAAAGCAACTATTTGATCAGCAATCGTTTTCGCGGTATCCCTAGAGACTGAATGCATTTAGCTAGGTTGAATAATCTCATCAGTAAACCAGATAACCATCATAAGCGCGACTTATTACAGCGATTCGCTATTTCATCTGATTTTTTGTTAAAGTAACAGGTAAATTTACTATCATAAGGGTTAAGTTATGCTGATTACTATTTCACCTGCCAAAACATTAGACTACGAAAGCCCGCTCGCCATCGACACGTTTACTCAACCCGAGCTCCTCGCTGAGTCTGAAAAGCTGATTAAAACATGCCGAAAACTCACTCCAGCGGACATCGCAAGCTTAATGAAAATTAGCGATAAACTTGCAGGGCTGAATGCAGCACGCTTTGGTGAATGGCAGCCAAACTTTACCCCAGAAAATGCACGCCAAGCCATCCTCGCCTTCAAAGGGGATGTGTATACTGGCATGCAAGCCGAAACGTTTTCGCCCGCTGATTTTGAATTTGCTCAGCAACATTTACGTATGTTGTCCGGCCTGTATGGTGTGCTGCGTCCATTAGACTTAATGCAGCCTTATCGCTTGGAAATGGGAATTCGCCTTAAAAACAGCCGTGGTAAAGACTTATATGAATTCTGGGGAGATATCATCACTCAGCATTTAAATAAAGCACTGGCGGCGCAAGGGGATAATATCCTTGTTAATTTAGCATCTGATGAATATTTTAAGTCTGTGAATACCAAAAAATTGGACGCTGAAATTATCAAACCCATTTTCTTAGATGAGAAAAATGGTAAATATAAAGTCATCAGTTTTTATGCAAAAAAAGCTCGCGGATTAATGAGCCGTTTTATTATTCAAAATAAACTGACTAAATCCGAACAGCTATCTGACTTTAATTTAGAAGGCTACCGATTTGATAAAGCACAGTCGAAAGGTAATGAATTAGTCTTTACTCGCCCTGAACAAGCCTAATCATAGGCTCACTTTGTTGGCTTATGGGGAATGCATCACACCCTATAAGCCTCATACTCAACATGTGATATTTTATTTCAAATCCCCGTCACAATCTGGCGATAAAATAATCATTTCTTAAGCTGTATAGCATTCTTTCACCAGTGAGCTCGACAGAGTTATGCCAAAATTCGAGTGAATCTTTGCCATTTATTTTGGAGGTGAGCCATGCCATATTCTGCTGCGTCACATCGTTACACAGATATGGAATATCGTCAGTGCGGTCGGAGTGGATTAAAGCTCCCCCTTGTCTCTTTAGGACTCTGGCATAATTTTGGTGACAACAAGCCAATTGATAACTGCCGAGCCATGTTAAGGCATGCGTTTGATCATGGGATCACCCATTTTGATCTCGCCAATAATTACGGACCTCCTCCAGGCTCTGCTGAACAGCAATTTGGTCGCATCCTACAACAAGATTTTCGTCCTTATCGCGACGAAATGGTGATCTCCTCCAAAGCAGGTTACACCATGTGGGAAGGGCCTTATGGTGATTGGGGCAGTAAAAAATATTTAGTTGCCAGCCTCAATCAAAGTTTAAAAAGAATCGGCGTCGATTATGTGGATATTTTCTATCACCACAGACCCGATCCTCAAACTCCGTTAGAAGAGACCATGGCAGCCCTTGATTTGATCGTTCGACAAGGTAAAGCGCTTTATGTGGGAATTTCGAACTATCCCGCAGAAACAGCGCAAGAAGCTATCCGTATACTTGATCAACTGGGCACCCCTTGCCTTATTCACCAACCTAAATACTCCATGCTAGAACGTACTCCTGAGGAAGGTCTCCTCGATTTGCTCGAAGAAGAAGGTGTCGGTTCGATTGCCTACTCCCCACTGGCCGGAGGAATTTTAACGGATCGCTATCTCAATGGTATTCCCGCTGATTCTCGTGCAGCAGGTAATCCATCATTACCGCCAGAAAGGCTCACATCCGCTATTTTAGCAAAAGTGAAAAAACTCAATGAATTAGCCTTAAATCGTGGGCAAAAATTGAGTCAAATGTCATTAGCTTGGTTGCTACGCCACGACCGTATTACTTCCGTGCTTATTGGCGCTAGCCGTATCAGCCAAATCGATGATGCTCTCGGCATGATGGAAAATCGTGATTTTAGCCAAGATGAGTTAAAAGCCATTGAGCTGATCCTCGAAGACGCAATCTAAGCCCTTCCCCTATCGCTATCTCTTAAAATACATTTAAGGGATAGCTTTCTATTTATCATCTTTAATTTAAATACAAACGAACGAATAAAATTACAGCTTATTATTTTATATTTATTCAAACCAAATTTGATCTATTAATTATCCGATAACATTCTTTAATTATTTAAGTGAGTCATTTAAGCTTTATTTGCAGTTTAATTAATTCACTTTATAACGAGGAATTTATATGCGTAAAATCTCTACTCTCTTAATCACCTTATTATTCCCTTTATCCGCTCTTTCTATGACTATACCGACCGACTCTCAGCAAACTGCCACCGAATATCTATGGAGCAACGGCGGTAATGGGGGTAACGGTGGACATGGTGGCAATGGTGGTAACGGGGGAAGTGGTGGTAGCGGCGGGCATGGAGGCAATGGTGGAAACGGCGGTAATGGAAATTAAATAAACCCGATTATTTAATTATTTCCCCCCTTCATTCATGAAGGGGGATGGAGGAAACAATGGTTAATCAATCTCTATTTAAATTTTTCTCTATTTTAATTTTTACAGCGACACCAATATTGAGTCACTCCAATAATCTTCATGTTAATAAACCCTATTCATTCCATTTAAATAAATCCATTATTATCGATAATATTTCGCAGTCATATTTTTGTATTCCTTTTTATTGCCAAAATTATTATTTTCATCATTCCGAGAATGGCGTTAATGGCACCCATGGACAACATGGTAGTGGCGGAAACGGTGGTAATGGCGGAATTGGTGGTAATGGCGGCAGAGGAGGTAATGGTCAACATGGTGGAAATGGCGGCAACGGCGGTAGTCATGGTCATGGCAACCACGGAGGTCACGCAACTCCCGGCAGTAATGGAAATGGCGGAAATGGCGGAAATGGTGGTGTACATGGTGGTGACGGTGGACACGGAGGCAACGGAGATGGCCTAGGTAACGGGGGCAACGGCGGAAACGGATCCGTCAATGGTAGTGGTGGCAATGGTGGACACGGAGGAAGTCATGGTGGCCACGGTGGTAATGGAGGAGATGGTGACGGTAGTGGAAATGGTGGGAATGGTGGGAATGCAGGTATTGGGGGACAAGCAGGTAAAGGTGGCAAAGGTGGACCCGATGGCGGACAAGATGGCGAGGATGGTGTTAGTTATTAATTCCCTCATCAAAAAACGGAAGCCAATTCAGCTTCCGTTGTTAACATTTCCTTTCATTGTGAACTTCAATTACTGCTTCGGTGCTAACTTCATTAAAAATTCGCGTAATTGAACGAAATCTGACGGTAAGAAATGAGAAAGCAGTGGCAAATCAGCACGTTCCGCCAGCTCTTTTGGCAGTGAAATTTGTTTATTTAAGATAGCTTCCACGCTTTCTTTAAATTTCGCTGGGTGAGCCGTTCCTAAGAACAGCCCATATTCACCCTCTTGTAGCTGATCACGCAGGACACGATAAGCAACCGCCGCATGAGGCTCGGATAAATAACCTTTTTCATCCAGTTCACGTACAGTCTCTTGAGTCACTTCATCACTCACCGCACCGTAACCCAGCTCTTTTAATGACCAACCTTTACGGCAGAATAATTCTTCAATACGCGGCCAGTTATTTGGTTGGCTGACATCCATTGCGTTAGATAATGTCGCAACGGTTTGATGTGGCGTCCATTTTCCATCGATTAAATAACGCGGAACGGTGTCATTAACGTTAGTGGCAGCGATAAAGCGTTTCACTGGTAACCCCATGGATTTCGCCAGTAAGCCCGCAGTTAAATCCCCAAAGTTACCACTTGGCACAGAGATCACCAGTTGCTCACGTTTTTCGGCTGGGATCTGAGCAACCGCTTCAAAATAATAGCAAATTTGCGCTAACAAACGGCTAATATTGATGGAGTTCGCAGAGTTCAAATACAGAGTTTTTTTCAGTTCTTCATCATCAAACGCGTGTTTAACCATCGCTTGACATGCATCGAAATCATCTTTGATAGCCACAGTATGGATGTTTTTACCCAGCGTACAGAATAGCTTTTCTTGCAGTGGGCTGATTTTACCTTCTGGATATAAGATAACGACTTGAACATTATCCAAACCATAGAATGCATGGGCAACGGCCGCCCCTGTGTCCCCTGAAGTCGCAGTTAAGATAGTCACTGGCGCCCCGCCAGCCACTAGGCCTAACGCTTGTGCCATAAAGCGACCGCCAAAGTCTTTAAATGCCAGTGTTGGGCCGTGATACAACTCTAACGTAGCCACATCATCTTCAACTTTGGAAACAGGTGCTGGGAATGCAAACGCGGTTTTAACACGTTCAGTTAGCTGTTCAGCAGGGATTTCATCCCCGATAAACGCGCTTAAAATACGGCTACTGCGGGTGACAAAATCCAACTTCAGTAATTCATCAATTTCACTGGCACTAAACTCAGGTAAGTCTTGAGGGAAAAATAGCCCCTGCAGCTTACCTAACCCTTGTTTCACGGCTTGCGCGAAGCTGACTTGTTCGTTGTTATCTTTTAAATTATACAGTTTCATCGTTTACCCTATTGTCCTTGCACCCGCCATATCTAAACGACAGATATGCACAAAGCCTTCATCATTTTGAATGTAATGTTGTTGTAGGTACTGCACCATTTCTTCTGCAATTCTTTTATCATCGCAAATGGTAAAAATTGTTGGTCCTGACCCCGAAATGCCACATGCCAGAGCACCAATTTGCTTCGCATGTTCACGCGCCTTCGCAAAACCCGGCAGCAACTGAGTACGGTATGGCTCTGCCACGACGTCTTTGATCATCGTGACCGCTAGCTCTGGCTGGTTAGTATGGCATGCATGGATAAAGCCCGATAAATAGCGTCCATGATTCACAATATCATGGCGAGAATAGCTATCGGGTAAAATAGCTCGCGCTTCCGCAGTGGAAACTTTAATCCCCGGATAAGCCATCACCCAATACCAGTTTTCAAAAGCTGGCACAGGTTGAGAAATAATGCCATTTTGCTCGATGATCAGCTGTAAACCACCCAAATAGCAAGGCGCGACGTTATCATAGTGAATGCTGCCTGAAATACGCCCTTCCAGCTCGCCCATCATGCCAAGCAGAGCCGTTTGGTCAAATGGCTTATCCGCAAACTCATTCAGCGCCACCAGCGCCGCGACGACGGAGCAAGCACTTGAACCTAAACCCGAACCTATTGGCATATTCTTTTCAAGGGTCATTGCCACATTAAGCTTTTTGCCCAGACGCTCGCAAAACAGTTCCCAGCATTGGTAAACAATGTTGTGTTCCATTTTTTTAGGTAGCTTAGAAACAAATCGACCTTGGTTTTCTAATGAAAATGTATTTGCCGCTTCAATACTGACACAGTCACCAAGCAGTGAACCATCAACCGGAGAGACTGCTGCGCCTAGCACATCAAATCCAACGCTCACATTACCAATTGAAGCGGGTGCATAAACTTTGATCACTTCTTAAACTCCCAATTTCCATGATAGGGTACGCAGCATATCCGCAAATACACCCGCCGCAGTTACATCATTACCAGCACCGTAACCTCTGAGAACTAAAGGAATTGGTTGATAGTAGCGCGTGTAGAATGCCAGTGCGTTTTCGCCATTTTTTACTTTAAACAGTGGGTCATTTCCGTCAACGGCAACCATTTTCACCTGACAGCGACCTTCTTCGATAAGACCCACATAGCGTAACACTTTTTCCTCTGCTTCTGCGGCTTTTATCCGCGCTGCAAACTGGGTATCAAGTTGTGGTAAACGCGCCATAAACTCTGCAACACTACCTGAGCTGTCGAAATCAGCAGGGAGTACAGATTCAATATTGATGTCGCTAAGTTCTAATACATAACCCGCTTCACGAGCTAAAATCAGTAATTTACGCGCCACATCCATACCGGATAAGTCGTCGCGTGGGTCTGGCTCTGTGAAGCCTTTTTCTTTCGCTAACGTTGTCGCTTCCGATAAGGACATTCCCTCATCCAATTTACCGAAAATAAATGACAAGGAGCCTGACAAAATTCCGCTAAAGTGAACTAATTCATCCCCAGCGTTCAGTAAGTTTTGTAGGTTTTCGATAACCGGTAAACCTGCCCCTACGTTGGTATCATAAAGGAATTTACGTTTTGAACTTTCAGCCGCAGCACGAAGTTGATGATAATAATCCATCGACAATGTGTTGGCTTTTTTGTTCGGCGTGACAACGTTAAAGCCGTCTTTTAAGAAGCTCGCATATTGCTCAGCAATCTCTTGGTTAGATGTACAGTCAATGATCACTGGATTTAAAAAGTGATATTCACGCTCTAAACGGATCAGACGGCTCAGGCTAAACGCTTCTTTGGCGTCGGCTAACTCTGCTTTCCAATTATCTAAATCAATTCCTTGCATATTGATCAGCATCGCTCTTGAGTTAGCGATCCCACAGACTCGTAGATCAATATGTTTTTGTTTCAGCCATTGCTGTTGGCGATGGATCTGTTCGATTAACGCATTACCTACGCCACCGACACCGACAATAAAGGCTTCAATCACTTGCTCTGCATTAAACAGCATTTGGTGACATAAACGCACCGCTGAAGTGGCAGATTCATTGGCGATCACCGCAGAAATTGAACGCTCAGACGAGCCCTGTGCGATAGCAACGATATTGATATTGCCGCGGGTTAATGCAGAGAAGAAACGTGCGGAGATGCCTTTTAATGTACGCATACCATCCCCAACAACGGAGATGATAGCCAGTTGCTCCATCACATCTAACGGGTCTAATACCCCGTCTTTAAGCTCTAAATAAAACTCTTCTTCTAATGCACCGCGAGCACGCTGTAGCTCATTTTGCGGCACACAGAAGCTGATACTGTACTCCGACGATGATTGCGTGATCAGCACCACAGAGATCCCTTTACGGGACATGACCGAGAAAATACGCGCGGCCATACCGACCATACCTTTCATACCCGGACCAGATACGTTGATCATCGCCATATTATTCAGGTTAGTGATCCCTTTCACTGGCGTGCTAGCATCAGTTTGACCATCACCAATTAGCGTACCCGGCGCACTTGGATTAGTGGTGTTTTTGATCAGGCAAGGAATTTGGAATTGTGCAATTGGGGCGATAGTTCGAGGGTGCAGAACTTTCGCCCCAAAATAGGAAAGCTCCATCGCTTCTTGGTATGACATCCCTTTTAGTAAACGGGCATCAGGCACTAAACGCGGGTCACAAGTATAAACCCCATCAACATCTGTCCAAATTTCACAGCAATCTGCACGTAAACATGCCGCTAATACCGCAGCTGAGTAGTCGGAACCATTACGGCCTAGCACCACCAGCTCACCCTTCTCATTTCCAGCCGTAAAGCCCGCCATCAATACGAAATGGTCTTTAGGAATGTTCAGCTCCGCAATGCGTTTAGTGGACTCATTGATATCGACGGTGGATTCAAGATAGTGACCTTTGGCCAGCAAGCTTTTCACCGGATCAATCACCGTGACTTTATGACCGCGAGCTTTTAATACAGATTCCATGATGGCGATAGAGAGCTTTTCACCACGGCAGATAATAGAGGCGTTGATGCTATCAGGACATTGTCCTAGAAGAGTAATACCATGCAGTACTTGTTTGATTTGCGCGAATTCGTGTTCAGTCAGCTTTTTCAGTTTGTCGTATTCAAAGCCGGGCTGCTTTTCTTTTAAGCCCTTTAAGAGATTAGCAAAAATCATTTCTGCATCACTCACATGCGTGATGACATCCTGACCTGCTGCCGTTTTTTCAATCATCGCCACCAAATGGTTAGTGATTTTCGCCGGTGCAGATAGCACCAACGCAACTTGCCCATCTGCCAATTTGCTTTCCGCGATATCAGCAACATTAAGTACCCGTTCGTCATTTGCGACTGAAGTACCGCCAAATTTAAGCACACGCATGGTATTTCTCTCCTGAATTAGCGCCAAAAAAAAGCCCACATCTTTTTAGGATGCGGGCTTTTTCATTTTTATTTTTTGGATGCGTCAGCCCGCCCCGTTTCCTGTGGTCACGGTGGTGGTGGTAATAATCGTAGTCAGGCTGATGTTACGCATAAAATTTGTTTGTCTCGTAGGGAACATTTAAGTTTCTCCCTATACGGTTAAAGTAATCACACAATAATGTCAAATTTATTTGCATTTATGCCCCCAAAATAAGCGACAATTCAGCTCAGAGATCCACTGCATTCGTCAAAAATATCTTCATAAAAAGAGAGCCATTCTTGAAATGCCAGTTGTAAAATTCATTGATTCTCAAATTAATAGATTTTAATTTTATTTAAAAAACAACCACACTAGCTGCATAAAAAACAATCAAACCTCAAATTTTATGGTGATATTTTAACCGTATTTTTCAGCTGTAAATTTGAAATAAATTGCCATTGATGTCCTATCTATCTCTCTTTCATTAATCTTGATCAATATTCGAACCAACCTTAAAAAATCCTACTTAGTTTCAGATCAAAATTGCACATAAGAAACTGAATAGCCATCTCGTTAATTATAAGCATGCAAATATTAATTCAGATATTTCTGAGGAGTCTTGTTATTTTTTTGTAAAACAAAATAGATTCACGCAAAGCGAGTAAGTGTAATCACCTAGTTTGTCTTATAAAAAACCAAAAATACTTTTTTTACGCGATTTTGATGTGCTAAACGAAATTTTACTCTCTGACAATTTTAAGGTGTTCTGGAGACGCAAAACCACTCACGCGACTTAACTTAAGTTAAATTCAAATATCTTCATCCCTATTCACATCTACCTTTCTTTACGGTATCACGATGAAAAACGTGCATTATCTCTCCTTTTTTCTCTTATTTTTATCGTCTATTCGATATCTCTATAACAAATAATTTTGGTATAATTATCTACCTAACAATCATTGTTAACGTGCTACAATTGATTTTGATATGTATCAACAAAAGTTAGTTTTTTAGGTGGTAAATGCAGTATTAGCTGTTATATTGCTGTTAACAGCCCAATATTGGGAAAGTGCTTAAGTTTTGGTGAGTTTTATGACCTTCAGCCTAATGGATAGGCAACGTTAAGTCACTGAAAAATGTAAAGACAAATTTATACTCATAGACGTGTTTTTCCAGATAACCATACCAACAACCACCTAACTGGAAACGGCCTATGGGTTCAGTATTTTTATTTTAATACTTTAGGTAGCAAATATGCAGACCCCACACATTTTGATCGTTGAAGACGAGATTGTCACACGTAATACGCTGAAAAGTATCTTTGAAGCGGAAGGTTATGTTGTTCACGAAGCCACCGATGGTGAAGAAATGAACAATGTTCTTTCAGAACATGACATCAACTTAGTGATCATGGATATTAACTTACCAGGCAAAAACGGCTTACTGCTGGCTCGTGAACTACGTGAGCAAGAAAGTATCGCATTAATGTTCTTAACTGGTCGTGATAACGAAGTTGATAAGATTCTTGGCCTTGAAATCGGTGCTGATGACTATATCACCAAACCATTCAACCCACGCGAATTGACTATCCGTGCACGTAACTTACTGTCCCGTACTATGAATTTAGCGGGTGGTACAGAAGAACGCCGTCTGGTTGAGAGCTATAAGTTCAATGGCTGGGAATTAGACATTAATAGCCGTTCATTAGTGAGCCCTGCTGGTGAGCACTACAAATTACCTCGTAGTGAATTCCGTGCAATGCTTCACTTCTGTGAAAACCCAGGCAAAATCCAAACTCGTGCAGACTTACTGAAGAAAATGACGGGTCGTGAGTTAAAACCTCATGACAGAACAGTCGATGTGACTATCCGTCGCATTCGTAAGCATTTTGAGTCTACACCAGATACCCCAGAAATCATTGCCACCATCCACGGTGAAGGCTACCGTTTCTGCGGCGATTTAGACGAATAATATTATTCTGCTTAATAAAAAAACCGGCGCAAGCCGGTTTTTTTATTTGGATCTAAAATAGAAAAGATATTATATACAATTAATCAATTAAGATTATTAGCCGATATAGACCTATCTATAAATAAATTATTGATAGGTAGAATTCAATGAATGATTTTAGCCAATATAAAAACACATTAAGTAAACTAAAGTTTTATGTGTATGCCCTATGTGAAGTGAGAAACAATACTCGAATTCCTTTTTATATCGGGAAAGGTACAGGCTCTCGTTGTTTAACACATATTAAAGATGCATTAGCAAGTGATAAACCATCAAGAGAGGAAGACCAAAAGCTAAAACGAATTTATGAATTACATAAAGAAAACTTACTGGGTATTGATATTCTTTGTCACGGTTTAGATTCAGACACCGCTTTTATGGTAGAAACAACTTGTATAGACTTATACGGGATTGAGGGTTTAACCAATAAAAACAATGGTAAAAGCACCAGTAATGACATTGATATTCTCAAGCAAGGGCGATTAACATTAGAAGAAACAGCTTCACTTTATTCACCGGAAGTTATTAATATTTCAGATATTAAGCACCAAGGTATAGGGTTTATTTTAAATAAGCTTTATAGATTTAACATGAGTGAACTTGAATTATTTGAAGCAACTCGTGGAGTATGGCATAACCCCCCACGAAAAAACCAAAATATAAAATATGCTTATGCTACCTATAACAATATCATTAAAGAAGTGTATGAAATTCACTCTTGGGTAGAAGCAGGTACTCAACAATACTTTACTCGAAATATCACTCAAGAAAGTGGGCGTTGGGAATTTATTGGCAGAAAAGCAAGCGATGAAATCCGCTCACTTTATGTGGGTAAAAGCATAAAACGAGATAGAAATTATGCTCAACCATTTTTCAAAGTCGGCTTTCATAATTCAGATACACAAATCTAGTGAGTTATACTTTCTGAAGCCATTCAAAAATCGCCACTGACTTTAAACGTAATCAGTAGCGATTTTTATATCAAAAAGAATCACCACGGCATAATTGGTACGGCGCTTAACGCATTTTTAGGCGAGCCGTCGATCATCTTATCGGAATAGGTCAAATAGACGAGTGCGTTACGTTTAGGATCGTAAAAACGAACCACTTGGAGCTTTTTAAACACCAGTGACGTTCTCTTTTGGAAAACTACCTGCCCTTTTTTCGGATTACGTTTCACTCGGTCATTTAGCTCAATAGGACCCACTTGTTGGCAGGAAATGGCAGCATCCGAGGTATCTTCCGCTAATCCAAGCCCGCCTTTAATCCCGCCCGTTTTTGAACGGCTTAGGTAGCAAGTCACATTGTCCACATCTGGGTCATCAAAGGCTTCAACGACTATTTTATGGTCAGGGCCCAGCACCTTGAATACAGTATCAACTGAGCCGATTTCTTCTGCGGCTGCCATAAAAGATAGTGCAGACAACATTGTTCCCAAAATGAGGTTTTTCAGTGTATTACCTTTCGCAATGCCTTTTTTAAATTTGGAAGAACGCATACAGTATTCCCTTTTCAGCTTAACATCTGAATTTTAAATAACCTAAACGACAATAATTCTGTTTATTAACTAATTCTTAAATACAACTCATTTACTATAAACGAAAAAGGTAACTTGTTATAGAATAGCCACTCATTGATTACTCATATCGGTTCTATGAGTCGTATTGCTTGGGGATATCCATGGATCAAACAAATATTATTCGCGACCTTCTTCGTTGGATAGATGATAACCTTGATAAACCATTATCATTAGATAATGTTGCCGCAAGAGCGGGTTATTCAAAGTGGCATTTACAGAGAATGTTCAAGGATGTGACCGACCAAGCAATTGGTGCTTATATTCGCGCTAGACGCCTATCTCGTGCCGCGGTTGCACTGCGCTTAACGAGCCGTCCCATTCTTGATATTGCATTACAGTATCGATTTGATTCACAACAAACTTTCACTCGCGCTTTTAAAAAACAGTTCAATCTGACGCCAGCGTTTTATCGCCGTACTGAAGAGTGGTGCGCAACCGGTATTTGTCCGCCGATTGTATTAGATGAACATTCTCCATTAGATTATGAATTTGTCACGATGGTCGAGCAGCCATTGGTTGGTTTGGAGCAAAGTTGTTCCTATGTGCTCGAAGAGTGGTCAACTGCCTGCTCGCAAATGCGTCAATCATTCTGGCGCTATTATTTAGAGCACACCACCAAAATCGCTTCCGAAGTCTTTGGTTTGCATCATGCGATTCATAGTGCCGAGAAAGATGATGAGCAAACGGTGTTTTACACCACCGCGGTGAAACCCGAAGATGCGAGCTTTAGTAACACCGAATATAGCCATGTTACGATCCCCGCAGGCGAATATGTGAAATTTAATTATCGTGGCGAAACGACGAGAGAAAGAATGCAAGAGTTCCTTTACCATGTTTATGGAGTCTACTTGCCAAAACTGAATCTTACTCGCCGTCCAGGCTATGATGTAGAACACTACAAAATCAAGAATGTGACGCACAATGAGATAACGGATACAGATCCAAGAACTCATATTGAAGCATTCAGCTATTATGTTCCAATCAAAAAGCCTGAAGCTCACTAAACAATCATAACCAACACTTAAAACAAAGGCGTTTCATATACTGAAACGCCTTTTTCTTTTTCGCTGCTTTATTCTTAACCTTGCTGCTCATCAAGGGCTGGTTGAGAAAGGTGCGTCACTTCTCCCGCCGTTTCCACAATCCAGCCATTGGCTAACCATGGGCTATTTTGATAATCAACGCGAGATAGTGAACAGTTACGCAGGCGTAAACGACGTGGGGAGTTTGCTGGTACGCCTAAGATACGACTGAGTAATGTGCTGAGCGCCAAGCCGTGACTGACTAACAGTGGACGGCTTCCTTCTGGCAATTCAAGACAACCATTTAACGCAGCAAACATGCGCGTGAACAGTTCGTCCATCGATTCCCCTTCAGGAATACGACCACCTTCGGCACCATTTATCAGGCTTTGGCGCCACTGTTCTTCCTGTTCAGACAGCGAGCCAATTTCTCGTTGCTCCAAGACTCCCATATTTAATTCACGCAGACGCGGTTCTGTGATAATTTCACACCCGCACACTTGTGCAATAATTTGTGCAGTTTCAAGTGTGCGTCCCATATCACTAGTGATAATATGGGTAATACCTTCGGATTTAACCCGTTGAGCGACCTGCATTGCCTGTTGACGACCTAAAGCAGTCAAAGGGCTATCAGATTGTCCCTGTATGCGACGAGCAACGTTCCATTCAGTTTCGCCATGGCGAACAAGATAAACCTGTAACATAGATGTGTTCCGTTATTACTGTACAAAGTATGTGTTCAAAGGAAAATAATTAATGTACCAAGTTATAGCTGCAACGACGAATCCCGCCAAAATTAAAGCGATTCAACTTGCCTTCGATGCCGTTTTTGGGCCAGGCAGTTATCAAATTGAAGATATTAATGTCGATAGCAGCGTTCCACAGCAACCTATCGGTAATAATGAAACCCGTACAGGAGCAAGACAACGTGTGATGGCATCACGCCAAGTACGCCCAGAAGCTGACTTTTGGGTAGGTATTGAGGCGGGTGTTGAAGATGACATGACATTTGCATGGATTGTGATTGAGCACCATCAAATCCGTGGAGAATCACGCTCTGCCAGTATTATGATCCCAGAAAAAGTCCTTGCAGGGATCCGTGAAGGCCGTGAGCTGGGTGATGAAATGGCTGACCTTACTGGTATTGATAATATCAAACAACAAGGCGGCGCGATTGGCTTTTTCACCAACGGCGTATTGACGCGCACCAGCGTTTATCAGCAAGCGCTAATACTGGCTTTAGTTCCTATTAAACACGAAATTTATAAAGAGCTAAATCACATAGAAGACTAATTATACTCAAAACGATTTAAAATGCATGTGGGGCTCTTAGCAATAAGAGCCCTACATTTATTTTTCGAGAATAATCATTGGTTGCATTAAAAGATAATCAAAAATTACAGTAGCTTAGATTCCAGCCACTCTTTTACCGGAATAGGGGCTGACTTCAAACTGTTTGAGCCGCGAGTAATAGTGGCAATACCTACGCCGAGCTCATTTTTTAATTCACGCTGACTCATTTCACCGCGCATTAATTCTTGAACAATCCTAACGCGAGTTCCTAAAGCCGTCCGTTCATCCGGTGTGAGTAATAGCTGAAGAATCGAATCCTGTATATTTTGCTCAAAGGCCATTTGCAGTAGTTCCACAAAGCGTTGCCAATCCGCATTTTCATCGGCGGTTAACGCCGGGTCTGGTTTATATTCTACAGTCATCATCCTACCCTTCCATACTATTAAACTAGTACAAATAATAGCACAGAACACTATTCCGTAGAACATTATTTCGTATAGTTAAAAATACAGTGCTCATCTTGTTGAAGGTAAACCAAACCGACCAACAAGATGAAATACCATACAAATTAATACTTCATATTCCATTCGTTCACGGATAACACATTGCCTTTTTCACCTAAGAAATGTTTATAAAACAAATCGTAAGAGAGAACATTCTTCACATAACCACGGGTTTCTGCAAACGGAATACTTTCCACAAAAGCCACCGCATCGATACGCCCTGCGCTGTTACCTAACCAGCGAGTCACTCGCGATGGACCTGCATTATACGCCGCGCTGGCTAAAATACGGTTATTGCCAAATTGCTGATAAACATCGTCAAGATACGCGGTACCTAACTCAATATTCATCACAGGGTTGGTCAGTTGCCCTGAATTCACATAGCCAGTAATACCTTGTTTTTGCGCCGTATGTTTTGCGGTCGCAGGCATTAACTGCATTAAGCCTGTCGCTCCAACTGGCGATTGTGCTTGCGGGTTCCATGCGCTTTCTTGACGAGCAATGGCCATCGCATAGCTTTTTTGGATCATTTTACTACGAGTGTAATTATCAAACTGTTTTTCCCACGCCAGTGGGAAACGCTCTTCAAGGTGATCCCACAGTTTTGCGGTGATCGTCGCTTGAACGCTTAGATCTGCCCATTTATTATCGAAGGCATAACGGGCGAGTTGCTCTTGTTGATTAGGAGACATCGAAGAGACCAAATAGATCCACTCGGAGCGCGCCAGATTATCCATCTCCCAATACATTAACTCACGGATGCGCTGAATTTGCGGCATGTTGTGAATACTGGAGTCAGGTTTCACGGCTTTATTCACCATGACTGGGTAATCCATTTTTAGCTGCTGAGCGGCCACCATTGGGTAGAACCCACGCTTCGAGGTTAACTCTCGCAGTATGCTTTCACCTTCCGCCGTTTTACCTTGGTCAATCAAGGTAATAGCTTGCCAATATTGCCACTCTTCTTTATTTTTCACGTCGTTAGGTAATTGACGCAGCCATGACGCTAACCCTGTTTTATCCCCTTCTCCCAGCGCTAAACGTACGCGGCGTTCTTTTAAGGCTGCGGAGTTGGTTTCGCGGATCACTTCATCACGCCACATTGCCTGCTCAGGAGTCACATCAACCCCCATATATTGCCACGCAACGCTGTCTTTCATTTGCTGGTTTTCTGCCATATTCATTTTTTGGGCAGAACTGATCCCCGCTAATGCCGTGCGAGCAGCATCAGGAGATTGACGCGCATAGCGGCTAAATCCAGCTAATGTGGCTTGACGCGTAAAATCCGTCGGCGTCAATGTTTTCGCAAACGTGACAACCGAAGCGGGGTCATTTTGTAGTTTGACCAGCGCATCAGAGATAGTTTTGTAGCTGCTTGGTAATCGCTTCGCGAGGTAAGTTGCTGTGGACGTATTACCCTCTTTAATCGCAAGGTGAATACGCGCCAAAATCATATCCGTTGAAAGATATCCGGCTTTTTCCCACTCAGTAAATAGCTTATCGCACGCTGCTGGCATGGAATTACCATTGAGCCACATTTTTTCAGCACCCTGCCACGCAACCTGTTTATTTCCCGTCGCCCAATTCGCAAAATAGAAATTACATTGCGCTTCCGCAGGTTGTGGTGGCTCAGGACTAAATGCCAATAATGATGTCCACTCTTGGCGACGCGCCAGCTCATTCACAAACCGGCTTTTGAGGGTTTTCGCCACAGGTAACGTTGGGTATGCATCGATAAACTCTTGCGCTTGTCTTGGCGAGATAATATCTAAATCTTGTGACAGCTCGCGGTATTCTAAATATGGATACAGCGGATAATCACGTAAGGTTGGCATTAAGCGTTCAACTTCATCCATTTTATTGGCATCCCAAGCAAGCTTAATTGCCTGATAACGTTCACGTTGTGCCTGTAAAGAATCCGCCCAAACTGCTGTAGAGACTAACAACATTGTTACCGGGACCGCCGCTAACCAACCTTTCATATTAATTCGCTCCATCGCTTAAATCTTGTTAGAGATTGACCTCAAACATACATAAAGCATTTATTAGATACATCAATAATGTTAATGCTACCTAAAGTTTTCAGCCAGCGACAGAGGAGATTTCTTGAATTTATCGAGTTTACGATCCTTTACTTAGAACACACCACATGACCTTAAATTATTTTGGAACCATTGATATTAATTCTGGATGTTTTTTAAGTCATTCAGACATACTGAGCAGTGGGTCACACTTAATTAATTTATTTACAAAATTAGGATCACCTTTTAACCTATCAGAAGCATATTTAAGCAAACTACCATCCTGTTCCACTGCAAGAGCCACTATATCTTCGTTATCTTTTAACCTATCAGAAGCATATTTAAACAGACTACCATCCTGTATCACTGCAAGAATCAC